>NZ_CP070353.1:3612500-3730000 GCF_016919405.1 Ensifer sp. PDNC004 | reverse complement strand
TTCGGAAAAAATGACAGATTTCTGACAAAGCCCACAAACGCAGGGCTTTGCGCCCCCAAAAAACTTTTGCCCCCTCCCCCGGGCCTGTGGAGACACAATTTGGCCCTACCTTTTTCACAATCCGCCTATCTAAGCGAAAACGAAGATGCGTCGCGGATGCCGGCGCGCGGATAGGCTTGGGATATATAGGATATCGCCCTTGCCGCTTCCGCGCGTGATTTGACTCCGCCGCGTGAAAGATGCACACCTTCGCGCAACGTATCGCAGGCAAGAATACGGTTTAGAGAAATCGGGGACCCTCAGTTCGGCATGATCACCGACAAGAACATGGTCAGGTCGCTTGGCGACCAGCCACCGATCCTGGCGCATGGCCGGCGCGCGCCCGACAGGCGCGAGATCTCGCTGCGCTGGCTATCGGGTACCTTCCTGACGGGGATCACCTCGAGCCTTCTGATGGGTGTCGCGCTTTTTGCAGCGCTTGACGGACGCCAGCAACTGGCAATCCCGGCCGAAGCCTACGCCGCACTCGATGCCGGTTCGAACGGCGACGAGCAGGCAACCGCCGTTCGCGGCGGCCGCATCCTGTCGCCGAAGCTCGTTGCCAAGCCAGCCGACAAGACGATCATGGAAGTCTCGACGATGACCCATGACGGCGAGAAGGAGGTAGTGCGCAAGCAGCCCTTCGTTCATGTCAAGATGGCGCTCGCCGCCAATCATCAGGCCTCGGAAAGCTATCCGGACTTCGATCCTCTGGCGATCTTCTCGACGGAAGAGGCGGACGAAGAGTCCCCCGTTTCGCGAACCGGCACGCTTTACGGCTCGAATGTCGATTCCGAAGTGGCGCTGAAAACCGTCGACTTCCCGCTGCGTGGCGGCGCCACTTTCGACAGCTCGATGTCGCTCGAAGAGGTCGAGGAAAATGTCCGCACCAACGGTTCTGTCCTGACCGAAGGCAGCACCCAGGTTGCCTCGCTCTATTATGTCGATCCGCAGCGCTTCGCCTCGGAGAATGACGGGCTCGATCTTCTCCAGGGCCTGACCGCCCGCATCGTCGAGCAGAACAAGAGCGACGCCGCCTACGAGACGATCGACGAAGAAACCACCGAATACGCCGACGACATCATCCCGGTGCGGCGCCAGACCGACATCGCGACCGTGATGAGCAGTGCCGGCTATACCAAGGCGCAGGCCGAAGACGCCGCCGGCTATCTCGGCCAGGCGCTCGGCGCCAGCGAACTTTCCGAAGGCGATGTCCTGCGCATCGGCATCATACAGAACGGCGAGACGCAGAAGGGTCAGGACGCACGCATCGTGCGGGCCACGATCTATTCGCGCAACCGACATGTGCTGACGATGGCGGTCGACGACAAGGGCCGCTTCGTGCCCGGCGCCGAGCCGCCAAGACTCGACGCGGTCGCCACCGCCTTCGACGACAACGGCGCGCCGGTCATGACCAGCAGCCACGATCTGCCGCGGGTCTATGACGGGATCTACCGGGCGGCACTCTCCTACGGCATGAACGCCGACATGGTCGGCCTCGTCGTCAAGCTGCTCGCCAGCAATGTCGATTTCCAGGCGCAACTGAAGCCGACGGACTCGCTCGAAGCCTTCTTCTCCGTGACCGACGAACGCGGCATGGCAACGGAGGATTCCGAACTCCTTTATGTTCGCGCCAAGTTCGGCGATGCCGTTACCGCCTTCTACCGGTTCCAGGATCCGAGCGACAACACGATCGACTATTTCGACCAGGACGGCAAAAGCATCCGCCAGTTCCTGTTGCGCAACCCCGTGCCGAACGGCCACTTCCGCTCGGGCTTCGGTATGCGCCGCCATCCGATCCTCGGCTTCTCGCGCATGCACACCGGCGTCGACTGGGCAGCCCCGCGCGGCACGCCGATCATCTCCGCCGGCGGCGGTGTCGTCGAAAAGGCCGGCTGGGATTCCGGCGGCTATGGCAACCAGACGCTGATCCGCCATGCCAACGGCTACGTGTCCTCCTATAACCACCAGAGCGCGATTGCCAAGAACGTCAAGGTGGGCAACAAGGTCGTCCAGGGCCAGGTGATCGGCTGGGTCGGCACAACAGGCCTTTCGACCGGACCGCACCTGCACTACGAGCTGATCGTCAACGGCAACAAGGTCGACCCCTTGCGCATCCGCCTGCCCGGCGGCAAGTCGCTTTCCGGCGATGCGATGGCGAAGTTCGAGAAGGAACGCGACCGCATCGACGAATTGCTGAACAAGGACGGCACGGGCGCAGAGGTCGCGAGCAACTAGCCGCTCCTCCCCTCCCCTTCTCGAAAATCGGCACAAACGAAAAGGCCGCCCCGAAGGGCGGCCTCTTGATTTGAGCGCTGCTGGACTTAGGCGGCTTCCTTGTCCGGCCCCGCCCCGCGCTTGAAGTTGAGGCGATCCGAGCCCGAGAGCACCTTGACGGTCGAACCATCAGGGAACTCGCCCTGCAGGATCTTCTCGGCGAGCGGATCCTGCACGAACTTCTGGATCGTCCGCTTCAGCGGACGGGCACCATAGGCCGGATCGTAGCCCTTGTCGGCCAGGAACGCGCGGGCATCGTCATCGAGTTCCAGCGTGATCTTGCGCTCGGCAAGCAGCTTGCGCAGCCTTTCGAGCTGGATATCGACGATCGCACCCATCTCCGAGCGGCGCAGCCGGTGGAACAGGATGATCTCGTCCACGCGGTTCAGGAACTCCGGCCGGAAGGCGGACTTCACCACCTCCATCACCTGGTCGCGAACCACATCGCTGTCCTCGTTTTCGCCAAGCCCGACCAGATATTCCGCGCCAAGGTTCGAGGTCATGATGATCATCGTGTTGCGGAAGTCGACGGTGCGACCCTGACCATCGGTCAGGCGGCCGTCGTCGAGCACCTGCAGCAGCACGTTGAAGACATCCGGATGCGCCTTTTCGATCTCGTCGAACAGCACGACCTGATAGGGCCGGCGCCGAACGGCTTCGGTCAGCGCACCGCCTTCCTCGTAACCGACATAGCCCGGAGGCGCCCCGATCAGTCGGGCGACGGAGTGCTTCTCCATGTATTCCGACATGTCGACCCGCAGCAGCGCCGTCTCGTCGTCGAAGAGGAACCGGGCAAGCGCCTTGGTCAGCTCGGTCTTGCCGACGCCGGTCGGACCCAGGAAGATGAACGAGCCGATCGGGCGGTTCGGATCCTGAAGGCCGGCGCGCGAACGCCGGACGGCACGGGAAACCGCCTGCACGGCGTCACCCTGGCCGACAACCCACTTCGCCAGTTCGTCTTCCATGCGAAGCAGCTTGTCGCGCTCGCCTTCCAGCATCTTGTCGACCGGAATGCCGGTCCAACGCGAAACCACATGCGCGATGTTGTCGGGGGTCACGACCTCCTGCACCATCGGGTTGGCATTGGCGTTCTCCTGGCTTTCGGCGTCCGAGAGTTCCTTTTCGAGCTTCGGAATGACACCGTAGGTCAGTTCGCCGGCACGCTGGAACTCGCCCTTGCGCTGGACGATTGCCAGCTCGTTGCGGGCTTCGTCGAGCTGCTTCTTGAGATCGGCGGCACGCCCGAGCTTCTGCTTTTCCGCCTGCCAGCGGGCCGTCAGCGCGGATGCCTGCTCTTCGAGGGAAGCCAGATCAAATTCGAGCTTCTCCAGCCGATCCTTCGACGAGACGTCGGTTTCCTTCTTCAGGGCCTCGCGCTCGATCTTCAGCTGGATGATGCGACGATCGAGCTCGTCGAGCTCTTCCGGCTTGGAATCCACCTGCATGCGCAACCGAGACGCGGCTTCGTCCATCAGGTCGATCGCCTTGTCCGGCAGGAACCTGTCGGTGATGTAGCGGTTCGAAAGGGTCGCGGCGGCAACCAGCGCCGAGTCCGAGATCCGGACCTTGTGGTGCTGCTCGTACTTTTCCTTCAGACCGCGCAGGATCGAGATCGTGTCTTCGACCGTCGGCTCCTCGACCATGACCGGCTGGAATCGACGGGCAAGGGCCGCGTCCTTTTCGACATGCTTGCGGTATTCGTCGAGCGTGGTCGCGCCAACGCAATGCAGCTCACCGCGCGCCAACGCCGGCTTCAACAGGTTGGAAGCGTCCATGGCGCCATCGGCCTTGCCGGCCCCGACCAGCGTGTGCATCTCGTCGATGAACAGGATGATCTCGCCGTTTTCGGCCTGCACCTCGTTGAGCACGGCCTTCAGCCGCTCTTCGAACTCGCCGCGGAACTTCGCACCGGCAATCAGCGCACCCAGATCGAGCGCCATCAGCCGCTTGTCCTTGAGGCTTTCCGGCACGTCGCCATTGACGATGCGCAGCGCCAAACCTTCGGCGATCGCGGTCTTGCCGACGCCGGGCTCACCGATCAGAACCGGATTGTTCTTGGTGCGGCGCGACAGCACCTGGATGGTACGGCGGATCTCGTCGTCGCGGCCGATGACCGGGTCGAGCTTGCCCTCACGCGCATCGGCCGTCAGGTCGCGCGCGTATTTCTTCAGGCTGTCGAAGCCCTGCTCGGCATTGGCGCTGTCGGCGGTGCGGCCTTTGCGGATGTCGTTGATCACCTGGTTGAGCTTGGTCGGCGTGACACCGGCCTTCTTCAACACATCGGCGGTGGCAGCCGAACTTTCGATCGCCAGCGCCAGCAACAGGCGCTCGACGGTGACGAAGCTGTCGCCGGCCTTCTTGGCTGCGTCTTCGGCACTCGAAAACACCCGCGCGAGCGGCTGCGACAGATAGACGGAACCGTTGCCGCCGGAAACCTTGGGGAGCTTTGCCAGCGCTGCGTCATTGCCGGCACGCGCTTCGCGGGCATCACCACCGGCCCGCTCGATCAGCGAGGCGGCCATGCCCTGGTCGTCATCGAGCAGTACCTTCAGCACATGCTCGGGCGTGAATTGCTGGTGTCCTTGAGCCAGCGCATAGGTCTGCGCCGACTGCAGAAAACCGCGCACGCGCTCGGAATATTTTTCGATATTCATACTCTACCTCCATATCCCGGCAGGCCCATCATGGCACCCGTCGGTGTTTCAGGATCAGGCTCCCGCATTCGGCAAGCCTGTCAGTGTGGCGCGATCCCCGCTTTGCTTCGGATCAACGCGTCCGAAGTGAATATGGGGCAGCGATTTTGGAAATTAAAGAGCCTCGCGACGCTCCTGAGATGGAAATCTGCAACCGCGAGGCGGCCGCGCGCCGAAAGGGCAACGCGGCCGCCAGATTGCCTATGCCGCGGGCGTCCGCTCGGCAAAGGTCGCGCCGAAATCCTTCATCCGCCGCACGTAGTAGCCCGGGTCGATCAGGACCTCCGGCAGATAGAGCCCCGGCGCCGGGGCTGCCCCGCCCTCAAGGCCGAGCATGCGCTCGACCGCAAGGGCGACGCCAAGGGCCGTCAACGGCGCCTGGCCCTGAGGGTGCACGATCTCATACCGACGATCGACCGGTTCGCCATGCTTGTCGCGGCCCTTGATATCGATGGCGATCTCGGTCGAGAACGGCTCGCCGCGCCGTCTGCTCGCGGAGACGCTATAAGCAAGATCCAGCCGGATATAGCTTGCGTTGGTGCGGGCCGAAAGCGCCATGACGTCGAAGGGCGAATAGGCGGTCGCTTCGAGCTCGACGCCGTCAACGCTTCTGAAGTGCGCCTTGGAATCCTCGCCGCCGGCCCAGTGGAACTTGCCATCCGTGACGGTCAAAGCCGCGGGCGCGAGACCGGTGATGCGGTTGTAATCGGCAAGCGCTGCCGGCCCGCCCATGTCCTCTTCGTCGAGCAGGACCCCGATGCGGATCGCATCGATCGCCTCATAGGCTTTGGCAAAGTCGAGGATGGGGAAGATCGCGGCGCCGGCGAGCCAGTGACTGGCGAGCAGGATCGGCGCGCGGTCCGGCGCGTGGATATACTGCGCCATCTCCGGACCGACCTCGAAGGTCCCGCTCGATAGGCTGATATAGGGGATGCGGTGGCGCTGGGCGTAGCGCATCGAGCTCAGTTTTTCGTCTTTCAGGAAGATGACTACCGCACTGAAGCGGCGCTCGGCGCCGAGGCCGAGATCCGGTCGCCCGAGGTCAACACTGACCCCGACTGCATCGCCAACCTCGCGCGCGACCGCTTCGGCCTTGCCACGGTCGCGACCACCGATCGCGATCGGCAGCGCCGGGTGCAGACGACGAATGATCTTTGCGGCCTGCGACCCGACGACCCCGGAACCGCCAATGATCAAAACGGGCAGAAACTTGCTCGACATCTTCCTATCTCCTAAACGAGAGGTAAGTGGCACCTACAAACTTACCATTAGTAACTTACTATTGGTAAGTAAGATGCCGAAGGCCACTTTCAAGAGGCGTGAGCCGACGCGAAAAGAGGATTGTGACCGATGAGCCGGACGAAGGGCCGAAAGCTTGCCAAGCCGGAGCGACGCGCCCAGTTGCTCGAGACCGCAAGGGAGATCCTGCGCGAACGGGGCGCCGACGCCCTGACGCTTGGCCATCTCGCCGAAAGCGCCGGCGTCAGCAAGCCGATCGCCTACGAACACTTCGGCACGCGCGAGGGGCTTCTGATCGCCCTCTCCCAGGAAATCGAAGACCGGCACACGGAAAAACTGAGGGTGGCGCTGAATGGTGCCGCCAGTCGGCTCGATGCGATCGCCGACATCATCAGTTCGGTCTACATCGCCTGTGCGGTCGAAAGCGGCGAGGAATGGCAGGCAATCTCCGGCGCGCTGCGCGGCAATGCCGACATGATCGCCACGCAGCAACAGCAGGTCGACGACTACGTCGCCATGATCAAGACGGCCCTCTCCCCCTTCTCGGAAATCGCTGAAGACGATCTGAGGCTTCGCTGTACCGGTATCGCCGGCGCGGCCGAAGCGATCGGCCGCGAACTGATCCGTGGGCGCGCAAGCGAGACGGCCGCGAGCAGCAACCTTGCTGCGCTCATCATCGACAGTGCCAAGAGCTGACCAACACAAAGGCTGATCAGCGGTGGCCGGACAAAGAAAAACCCGGCCGCTAAGGGCCGGGTTTTTGGTGCCTGCACTGGACAGGCTGAGGATTGCGACTTCGCTTATTCGGAAGCGGCGAGAGCCGGTGCTTCCGGCGCGTCATCACCCGACGGCTGAGCCTCGTCGGCGGCACCTTCGGCGGCGCTGCGGCGCGGACGGCGCGGACGCGGCGTGTTGCGGCGGCGCGAAGCGGCGCGGCCGGAAGCGGCCGGCGCCTCTTCTTCCATCGCGACTTCGGCCGGCGTGCCTTCGATCACCGGCTGCGGGCCGGTACCGTCGATGACAGGCTGCGGCTCGGAAACCGGCGCTGCGGCTGCGGCAACCGGAGCCGGCATGTCGTCTACATAGCCCTGATCCAGATCGTCCTGGTCCTGGTCGGCGGCATCGTGGCCGCGGAAGTCCTGACGGTCGTCACGCTGGAAACGGTCCTGCATCTGCGCCTGTGCGGCAGCAATGATGCGGTTGTAATGCTCGGCGTGCTGCAGGTAGTTTTCCGCCATGACCCGGTCGCCGGAGCTCTGGGCGTCGCGCGCAAGTGCAGAATACTTCTCGGCGATGTGCTGGGCCGTACCGCGAATCTTCACATCCGGACCGGAGCTGTCGTAGGTCCGCGTCAGCGGGTTCGAGCCCTTGCGGTTGTGATTGTTGTTATTACCATTGTTGTTGTTATTGTTGTTGTTATTCCGCCCGCGGCCGCGCTTGTTTTGCTGTCCTGGCCTCATAGTACATTCACCCGAATTCTCTTGATAATGATGATCATGTGGTTTCGTCTTCCGGCCGGATCCGTTCACGCCCGACAGAACACGCGCCGTTGTGCTCGCACAATGGCGGCTTCGGCGCCGACTGACGTCGAATTAACAGGTACCCGCACAAGGCACTGTTGAACCCTAGCAACTCTTTCTTGAGAGCAATCCCCGTGGCCAGGTCATACCGGAACGAATCTTAGGTCCATGACCTTCTGCCCAGTGCGCGGGCAAACTAGCCCGCTTCCTCTGGGATTCCAAGCCCTTTCTTTGCCTCTGCAAGAAAGAAGATGCGCCAGTGCAGCATTTTTTCAACGGTTTGTGTCGCGTTCGAAGATCAGGACGCGGTCATTGCCGCCGAGATCCTTCGCCTCTTCACGCAGACGGAATTTTTCGGCGTAAAAGAACGCCGTTACCGCCTCTTTCTGGTCGAAACCGATTTCCAAGCCTATCACGCCGTTTGTCTCAAGATGATGAACAGCTTGAGAAGCGATGGCGCGATAGGCATCTAGCCCATCTTCTCCGCCATCAAGCGCTGCGGCCGGGTCGTGAAGTCTCACCTCCGGCTCAAGCTCGTTTACTACACTGGACCGGATATACGGCGGATTTGAGACGATGACGTCGTAGCGACCATCCACCTTTTCGTACCAGTTGCTAAGCAAGGGCCGAAATCGATCCGCAAGTCCGAGAGCGGCGGCATTTGCCGTCGCCGTTGCCAGCGCGTCTCCGGATATATCGGTCGCCGTGCCCCTGGCTTCAAGAACCTCAGACAGAAGCGCGAGACAAATCGCGCCCGTGCCTGTGCCGAGATCGATGATCTCGCACCCTCCCTTTCGCGCGACCACCGCGCGCAGATAAGGGATCATGCGATCGACCAGGGTTTCGGTGTCCGGGCGCGGCTCCAGCGTTTCCTTCGACAGCTTCAGCGGCAGGCCGAAGAACTCGCGCTCACCGAGGATGCGATAGACCGGCTCCCGCGCCAGCCGGCGGGTAACCGCAGCCCGGATCCGCTGGGCATCCTCATCCGAAACCGGGTCCCTGCCCCGCGACACGACCGCGCTCAGCGACAGGTCGAGCAGGCCCGAGATCAGATGCCGGACGTCGAGCGCCGCGTGTTCGATGCCGCCCGCCTGCAGGCGATCGCGACTTTCGGCAACCAGGCTCGCGAGCGTCTCGGCCATCGCTCAGCCTCGCTGCTCGCCGAGCTGCGCCAGCTGGCTTGCCTGGTAGTCGGCAAGCAGCGCATCGACGACTTCGTCGATTTCGCCCATCATCATCCGATCGAGCTTGTAGAGCGTCAGGTTGATGCGGTGGTCGGTCAGCCGTCCCTGCGGGAAATTGTAGGTACGGATGCGTTCGGAGCGGTCGCCGGAGCCCACCTGGCTCTTGCGGTCGGCCGAGCGTTCGCTGTCGGCGCGCTGGCGCTCCATGTCGTAGAGGCGCGAGCGCAGAACCTGCATCGCTTTGGCACGGTTCTGGTGCTGCGACTTCTCCGAGCTGGTGACGACGAGCCCGGTCGGCAGGTGAGTGATGCGCACGGCCGAGTCCGTCGTGTTAACGTGCTGGCCACCGGCGCCCGACGAACGCATCGTGTCGATGCGGATATCTTCTGGCCGGATCTCGATGTCGATGTCTTCGGCCTCGGGCAGCACTGCGACGGTTGCCGCCGAGGTGTGAATGCGACCGCTCGCCTCCGTCTCCGGCACGCGCTGTACGCGGTGCACACCGGATTCGAACTTCAGCCGGGCAAACACGCCGCGCCCCGAAACGGTAGCGATGATTTCCTTGAAACCGCCGGCTTCGCCTTCGCTCGACGACAGCACTTCGACCTTCCATCCCTTGCCCGCCGCATAGCGCTCGTACATCCGGAACAGATCGCCGGCAAACAACGCCGCCTCGGAACCACCGGTTCCGGCGCGGATTTCAAGGATCGCGCTCTTTTCGTCGGCCGCATCCTTCGGCAGGAGCAGGATCTGGATTTCCTGCTCCAACCCCTCGATCGCCGCTTGGACCTCGGGCTTTTCCATTTCGGCGAGATCACGCATCTCGCGGTCGGTCGTTTTGTCGGCGAGCATGGCGGTGATGTCAGCAAGCTCCGCCGTCGCCTTTTCATAGGCGCGGATCTTCGTCACCACCGGCTGCAGTTCGGAATATTCCGAGGCGAGCTTGACGTAGACGTCCGCGGCCGGGCCGGCGGACATGCGCGCCTCGATTTCGCCGAACCGCCGTTCCAGTTCGCGCATCTTTTCAACGGGAAGCTTTGCCAAGTCTCACTCCAATGCGTCTTGCCCCGGCCGGATCAGCTCCGGACGAGGGTTGCGACGCGTCACTTCAATCTAAACCGGAATGCCGTTTTCCGCGGCGAAATCCACCAGCATCTGGCGAACGGGCGTCTGATCGCGCGTATCGTCCAGTGCAGCGTTGAGCTGTGCGCCGAGCTTGGAGGCGTCAAGCGCCAGAAGCATCGCCTTGATCGGCCCGACGGCCGTTGGCGACATCGACACCGAACGGAAGCCAAGCCCGAGCAGCGCCATGGCCGACAAGGGCTTGCTCGCCATCTCGCCGCAAAGCGTCACCGGCGTATCGTGCCGGTCGCCGGCGCGCACGATGTCGCGCAGGATTCTCAGGAACGGCCGCCCGAGCACGTCGAACCGGTCGGAGACACGGGCATTGCCACGGTCGACCGCCATCGCGAACTGGAAGAGATCGTTGGAGCCGACGGAAACGAAATCCACCTCGGTCATCAGCTCGTCGAGCTGCCAAAGGAGCGCCGGCACTTCTAGCATGGCGCCGAACTGCAGCTTGCGCGGCAATTGCTCGCCGAGCTTCGACTGCCGCTCGATCTCCTTCTGCAGAAGGTCGCGCGCTATCCTGAGCTCCGAGACTTCGGTGACCATCGGCAGCATCAACTTCAGCTCGACGCCCGCCGACGCGCGCAACATCGCGCGAAGCTGGGTTCGCAACAAACCCGGACGGTCCAGCGAAAGCCGGATGGCCCGCCAGCCGAGCGCCGGGTTTTCCTCTTCAGCGGCGCGGAAATAGGGAACGACCTTGTCGCCGCCGATGTCGAGGGTGCGGAACGTAACCGGCTTGCCGCCCGTCTGCTTGAGCACGCTGCGATAGAAGGCTTCCTGCTCCTCTGCCTTCGGCATGGTCGAGGCGATCATGAACTGCAGTTCGGTGCGGAAGAGGCCGATGCCCTCCGCACCCGCTTCGTTCAGATGCGGCAGGTCGACGAGCAGGCCGGCATTCATCTGCAAGGTGATGCGCTTGCCGTCCTTGGTCAGCGGCTCGACGTCCTTGAGCGCCCGGAACTGCGCCTGGCGGCGCGCCCGGAAGCGGACTTTTTCCTCGTAGGCGCGCTGCAGGTCGGCGAGCGGGCGCAGGTGCACCTTGGCGTCGTCGCCGTCGATGATGATCGCGTCGCGGTTTTCCGCAAGCGCAACGGCACCGGTCGCCTGGCCGATCACAGGGATCCCCATGGCGCGGGCGACGATGACGACATGGCTGGTAACGGCGCCCTCTTCCAGCACCAGGCCGCGCACGTTTTCGCGCGGGTAGTCGAGCAATTCGGCAGCACCCATGGCGCGCGCGACGATCACCGCATCGTTCGGGAAGTCGCTCGCCGAAAGCTTGGCGCCATAGCCCGAAAGCTGACGCAAAAGTCGGTTGGCGAGATCGTCGAAGTCATGCATGCGCTCGCGCAAGTACGGATCCGTCAGTCGGATCATGCGCGCCTTGGTCTCGCTCTGCACGCGCTCGACGGCGGCCTCCGCCGTCAGGCCGTTGCGGATCGCCTCTTCGAGCTTGCGCACCCATCCGCGGTCATGGGCGAACATACGGTAGGTCTCGAGCACCGCCCGGTGCTCGCCTTCCATCGACACCTCGCGGCGCGACAGCATGTCGTCGATCGAGATGCGCAACGATCCGAGCGCCTCGGCAAGCCGCTGCAGCTCCTGGTCGGTGTCCTCGTTGAGCAGGTTCGTGACGACGATCCTCGGCTCGTGCAGCACGACGTAGCCAAGGCCGATGCCTTCGCCGTAGCTGTTGCCGTCGATCGAGACGGGACGCGACAGGTCGAGTTCGAGACCCGGCTTGGTGATCTTCTTCAGTTCGCCCGTCGCCACCATCTCGGCGAGCACCATGGCGGTGGTCTCAAGCGCCTCGACCTCGTCCTCGCGGTAGTTGCGCATCGCCTTGTTCTGGACGACGAGAACGCCGAGTGCGCGGCCGGTGCGCAGGATCGGCACGCCGAGGAAGGAATGGTAGATCTCTTCGCCGGTCTCAGGCAGATAGGTAAAGGCCGGATGCGACTGGGCGTCGGAAAGATTGAGCGGTCGCGCCGAAGCGGCGATGGTGCCGACGAGGCCCTGACCCATCTTCAACTGCGCCAGGTGAACGGCCGACTTGTTCAGACCTTCGGTCGCGTAGAGCTCGAGAACGCCGTCGGAGCGCAGCACGTAGACTGAACACACTTCCGCGACCATGTTCTGCGCGATCTGGCGCACGATACGGTCAAGGCGCTCCTGCGGCTCCAGCGGTTCCGCCATCAACTCGCGCAACCGCTTGAGGAGAACGCGCGGACCTGCGGAAAGGTCTCTCATCGCGTGGGGTCTCCCGATATAGAATAGACGGGGCAAGAGGAGCCGCGGCCGGACGGCCGCGAATCCCAAATCAATCGCCTGTCGCTTAACTCTTATCGAGACCGTAAGCGGAATGCAAAGTGCGAACCGCCAATTCGGCGTAGGGACCGTCGATCAGGATCGAAATCTTGATTTCGGAGGTGGTGATCGCCTTGATGTTGATGCCCTTGTCGGCAAGCGCACGGAAGGCGGAAGCGGCAACGCCGGCGTGGCTGCGCATACCGATGCCGATGACCGAGACCTTGACGAGGCCTGCTTCGGACTGAACGACGTCGTAGCCGATCTTGTCCTTGTTGTCGCTGAGCACCTTCAGCGCCTTGTCGACGTCGCCCGAGGGAACCGTGAAGGTCATGTCGGTCTTCGAGCCGTCCTCGGAGATGTTCTGGACGATCATGTCAACGTTGATATGGGCTTCAGCCAGCGGGCCGAAGATCGCGGCGGAGACACCCGGCCGGTCGGCGAGACGGCGCAGCGAAATCTGGGCTTCATCCTTGGCATAGGCAATGCCGGTTACGACTTCCTGTTCCACGATCTCATCCTCATCACAAATCAGCGTACCGGGCGGATTGAGAAGGTCACCCATGCCCGGCGCATCGGGATCTTCGAAAGACGAACGCACGAAGGTGCGGACCTTGTGCACCATCGCGAGCTCGACCGAGCGCACCTGCAGCACCTTGGCGCCGAGCGATGCCATTTCCAGCATTTCCTCGAACGCGATTTTCTTCAGCCGCCGCGCCTTCGGCTCGATGCGCGGGTCGGTCGTGTAGACGCCATCGACGTCGGTGTAGATGTCGCAACGGTCTGCCTTGACCCCTGCGGCAATCGCAACGGCCGAAGTGTCGGAGCCGCCGCGACCGAGGGTGGCGACGCGGTTGTCCGGGCCAAGCCCCTGGAAGCCGGCAATGACGGCGACCTGGCCCTCACCCATGCGGCGGACGAGCTCGGCACCGTCGATATCGAGAATACGGGCGGCGCCATGGGCATTGTCGGTGCGGATCGGGATCTGCCAGCCCTGCCAGGAACGGGCGTTGATCCCCATCGACTGCAGCGCGATCGCCAGCAGGCCGGAGGTCACCTGTTCGCCGGACGCGACGATCGCGTCATACTCGCGCGCGTCATAGAAGGGCGAGTTGGCGCCGGTTGCCTTCGGCATGTTCTGCACCCAGCCGACCAGCTCGTTGGTCTTGCCGGACATGGCGGAAACGACGACGGCTACTTCGTGGCCGGCATCGACTTCGCGTTTCACATGGCGGGCAACATTGTGAATGCGGTCCAAATCAGCGACGGACGTTCCGCCGAATTTCATCACGATGCGTGCCATGTGCCTCTACCGGTACCCAATTTGCGCGCGTGAGGCGCGCGTGACAGGAAAGTCCCCGCCGGCGCCCGACGATCAAAAAGCTTGGGAGACTTCTCGGACATCGGCAGTCACCGCTTCGGGGAGCGGAAAGTCGCGGCGTCTCTTAGCGGATCGGGGGGCCGCACGCAATGGCAAGAGGGCAGGAATAAGGCGCGGGAACCCCGGCCGGAAACCTGTACCGGGACAAGAATGCGCCACTTGCAATTGCAGCCATGGCGGCTAGGCTGCCAGCGAGGGATCAAGGGGGCAGACATGCAGACACGACGCATAGCCGCAACCGGGCGCGCCGCAGCCCACCTTGCCGGCACATTTGCGCTGGCGCTGCTCGCTTCCGCACCGGCGCGCGCTGCCGATTTCGACGCCGAGCGTATGGCGCCTGAGAGCGACTGGACGGTGATCGTCAGCCCCTATATCTGGGCCGCCAGTCTCAAGGGCGACGCATCGCTCGCCGGCTTCGACACGGATGTCGATGTGCCGTTCAAAGACACGCTCGACCATCTCGATCTTGCGCTGATGGGCAATATTGAGCTGACCAACGGTCAATGGGGCGTCTATTTCGACGGCCAATATGTGCGCACCAGCCAGGATGAAGAGCTGCTATCCCACGAGATCGGCCTCGATATCAAGATAACGACGCTGGCCGCGGGCGCGTTCTATCAGATCTACGAGCAGGAGCTTGGCGGCAACACCGCCTTCGGCAAGCCGAGAACGTTCTCGATCGAGCCGACGATCGGCCTGCGATGGACGAAGCTCGAGGCCGACGTCTCCGTGCTTGGCTTCAACGCGGCGAAGAGCGCCGACTGGACCGACCCCTTCGTCGGCGTGCGCGTGAAGGCGGATCTCAGCGAGCGCTGGAATCTCGCGGCCGAGGCCGACATCGGCGGCTTCGACGTCGGCTCCAAGCTCAGCGTCAACGCCCAGGCCTATCTCGGTTATCGCACCGAAATGTTCGGCCAGCCGACGATCCTGCGCGCCGGCTATCGCCTGCTCTACCAGGACTATGAAAGCGACGATTTCACCGGAGCCAACAAGTTCCGTTGGGATGTGAACCAGCATGGCCCGGTCATCGGGTTTTCGATGCTGTTCTAGAGAGACTTGATCCGCACGCGACCGAAAGGGAGAATGCCGTGACGTTTATCGGAAAGTCCGCCCGCTCGATTGTTTCAGCGGCACTCGCCAGCCTTCTCGTCCTTGCCCAGACCAGCGCCGAAGCCTGCACGCGCCTCGTCTATCTCGGCCCTGACGACAATATCATCACAGCGCGATCCATGGACTGGAAGAGCGATGTCGCCACCAATCTCTGGGTGCTGCCGCGCGGCACCGAACGCGATGGCCAGGCCGGCCCCAATTCGTTCAAATGGACGGCGAAGTATGGCAGCGTCGTTGCCACCGGCTATGACGTCTCCACCACCGACGGCGTCAACGAGGTAGGGCTGAATGCCAACCTTTTGTGGCTGGTCGAATCCGAGTACCCAAAGTTCGATGACAAATCGAAGCCCGGCCTGACGATTGCCGCCTGGGCGCAATATGTGCTCGACAGCTTCGCAACTGTCGAAGAGGCAGTGGCAGCGCTCGAGAAAGAGCCCTTCACCATCGTCACGGACAATGTTCCGGGCGAGAACCGCCTGACGACGCTGCACCTTTCCATCTCCGACAAGACGGGCGATAGCGCCATCGTCGAATATATCGGCGGCAAGCAGGTGATCCACCACGACCGCGAATACCAGGTCATGACCAACTCGCCTGTCTTCGACCAGCAACTGGCGTTGAACAGCTACTGGAAGCAGATCGGCGGAACGGTGATGCTGCCCGGCACCAACCGAGCATCCGACCGGTTCGCCCGCGCCTCCTTCTACGTCAATGCCATCCCGAAGGACGAGAACCCCGACCGGGCGCTGGCGAGCGTCTTCAGCGTCATTCGCAATGTCTCGGTCCCCTATGGGCTCAACACCCCGGAAGAACCGAACATTTCCTCGACCCGCTGGCGCACCGTCGTCGATCACAAGCGCAAGCTCTACTTCTTCGAATCCGCGCTGACACCAAACACCTTCTGGGTCGACCTGAAGAAGATCGACTTTGCCAAGGAGACTGGCAAGGTTATGAAACTCGATCTCGGCGAAAACCAGGATCACACCTATTCGGGCGACGCGACCGGCGATTTCAAGCCGGCCGAACCATTCAAGTTCCTCGGCCTGCAGATGTGAGCCTTCGATGCCGGGGGCATTGAAAGTTGCACGCGACGATGGTATCCACACCGCGCAACTTGAATTCGAGGAAGGGGGGCTGCACGTGATGACATTTTTCCGGCACCACCGCCAGCGTGGCCCCGTCCAAGCCCTGCAGATGCGTTTGCAGGGCTGACCAGAAACCTTTCGCACAGTTGCGAGCCCTATCCCTGGTCTGCCCAGAGTGATGTAGTGCGGAACCGTTCCGGTTCATATGCCTGCATCGTCTTCCAATACCGAGCCGACGTGGCCCGAGCACAGCAGATTTGCTGTTGCGGGCGCAATCATTCGCCAACCACGGCATGAGCTTGCCGTCCCGGATGTCGCATCGTCGCTCGCGCAGTCCAGAGAACGACCATGGCCTTGATCAATATCCGCAATCTCGGTGTCAGCCTGAGCGCACCGCTTTTCTCCAACCTCAACCTCTCCGTCGCCGCCGGTGACCGCATTGGCGTCGTCGCCGCCAACGGGCGCGGCAAGTCCACGCTTTTAAGATCGGTCGCCGGCACCTTCGACCCGACCGCCGGCGAAATCACCCGCTCGCGCGGCCTGACGGTCGGTCACGTCGAGCAGAACGTGCCTGCGTCCCTTGTGCCTCTCTCCTTCCACGACGCCGTTCTTTCGGCGCTCCCGGCCGACCAGGCGGAAAACGAAAGCTGGCGTGTCGATATCGTGCTCGATTCCCTCGATGTGCCGGAGGTTCTGCGGGCGCGCGCCGTCTCGGAGTTGAGCGGCGGCTGGCAGCGGCTGATGCTGCTTGCCCGCGTCTGGGTCAGCGAGCCGGACGCCCTGCTTCTGGACGAGCCGACCAACCATCTCGATCTCGCCAAGATCGGCCGGCTGGAGGTGTGGCTGAATGCGCTGCCACGCGACGTGCCGGTGCTGGTTGCCAGCCACGACCGCGCCTTCTTGGACGCCACCACCAACCGCACGCTGTTCCTGAGGCCGGAGCAATCGCCGGTCTTCGCGCTCCCTTATTCAAGGGCGCGCGCCGCTCTCGATGAGGTGGACGCATCGGAGGAGCGGCGTTACCAGCGCGACATGAAGGTGGCCCAGCAGCTGCGTCGCCAGGCCGCCAAGCTGAACAACATCGGCATCAACTCCGGTAGCGACCTGCTCACGATAAAGACAAAGCAGTTGAAACAGCGCGCAGAACGGCTGGAGGATGCGGCAAAGCCTGCGCATCAGGAACGTTCCGCTGGCGCGATCCGGCTCGCCAACCGAGGCACCCACGCCAAGATCCTGGTGACGCTCGACGACGTCCAGGTCGAAACGCCAGACGGCACCCCGCTCTTCCGCACCGGCAAGCGCTGGATCTGCCAGGGCGACCGCATCGTGCTGCTCGGTGAAAACGGCGCCGGCAAGACCCGGCTCGTCAACCTGATCCGCACCGCGATCGAGGAGCCCTCCCGCGCGCCGGAAACGCTGAAGGCAACGCCCTCGCTCGTGCTCGGCTACAGCGACCAGGCACTTGCCGGCCTGTTGGACGAGGAGACGCCGCTTGCCGCGCTGTCCCGCCGCTTCTCGCTCGGCGATCAGCGCGCCCGGAGCCTGCTCGTCGGTGTCGGCGTCGGCATCGACATGCAGGAAAAGGCGATCGGCCGGCTCTCGGGCGGCCAGAAGGCGCGTCTTGCCATGCTGGTGCTGCGCTTGAAGGAGCCCAATTTCTACCTGCTCGACGAACCGACCAACCATCTGGATATCGAGGGCCAGGAAGCGCTCGAAGCGGAGCTGTTGAGAAACGAGACGAGCTGCCTGCTCGTCTCCCACGACCGTAGCTTCGTGCGCAATGTTGGCGACCGTTTCTGGCTGATCGAAAAGCGCCGCCTCGTCGAGGTCGAGGATCCCGAGGACTTCTTCGCCTCGGCGGCTGCAGGCGACGTCGGCTGACATAACCGCAATCATCGCAAGCGTGGCGCCCGCAAAAAAGCGGGCGTCATCAGTCGCAACACCATCAAGCTGGCGGCCGCGCAATCAGGCAGGCGACCTCGCCGCTGTCGAAGCTCTCCCCCAACCGGGCCTCGACCTGC
Organism: Ensifer sp. PDNC004; assembly: GCF_016919405.1. Lineage (NCBI taxonomy): Bacteria > Pseudomonadati > Pseudomonadota > Alphaproteobacteria > Hyphomicrobiales > Rhizobiaceae > Ensifer > Ensifer sp. PDNC004. The sequence goes on along the minus strand of NZ_CP070353.1, from coordinate 3,712,013 downwards.
CAGCTGTGGCGAAGGGCCGCCGCCTCGAGCCGCGCGCCAACGTCGTCCGCCCCTGTGGACGGCTCGTCATGGAAAAGAAAAAGGCGGCCCTCCGGCTTCAACACCCGCACCAGCGCCGCAAACTCGCGGGCGGGATCGCCCCGCGTGAACACGCCGACGCGCATGGCGAACACCTTGTCGAAGCGGCGACCACCGAGATCGATCGAGTACAGCTCCGAAACCCGCAAGGCAGCCCGCCCGGCGGCGATGTATTCGGCATTTCGACTTGCTGCCGCCGCAATCATCGCAGCCGAGCGGTCGATGGCGACGATCTCTCCATCGACAAGCCGCTCGCAAACCCTCGCTACGGCAACGCCATGGCCGCAACCGACTTCGAGCAGATGATCGGACGGCTGCGGCGCGATGACGTCGACCGCCCAGTCGATCCTGTTCAGCGTCATCTGGATTGCACCCCTTTCCTGCTTCGGAAACTAACACGCATACCGGCGCCAGTCCATCCGATGCAAATATAAAACCGCTTGCAAAATTATATCAGTTTTGCCACTCTTCCCGTGAGAGAGCGTGCCGTAACGGGAGAGAGAAATGCGCAAGGTCATCATGTGGGACATGGTTAGCGTTGACGGCTTCTTCGAAGCACCGGGACACGACATCGGCTGGTTCGTCTTCGAGGATGAGCTCGCCGCCTATATCGGCGAAACACAACTCGGAACGGGCACCCTGCTTTTCGGCCGCGTGACCTATGAGATGATGGCGGCCTACTGGCCGTCGGCCGAAGGTGAAATCGCGACCTTCATGAACGGCGTCGAGAAATTCGTCTTTTCGCGCACGCTGGCCTCCGCCGATTGGGCAAGGACGACGCTCGTGACCGGCAACGCCGCCGAGGAAGTCAAACGATTGAAGACGCTCGAAGGCGGCACGATATTCATCTTTGGCAGCGCCGATTTCGCAAGCGAACTGGTCGAGAAGGGCCTCGTCGACGAATACCGCCTCGGCATCAATCCGGTATTGCTCGGCGAGGGTGTGCCCCTCTTCAAACCAGGGCTGAAGCGAACGAAACTCAAGCTGACCCACGCGCGCCCTCTGACGTCCGGTGTGGTTATCCTGCACTACCAGCCGGACGCGAGCGCTTAGCAGGACGGGTGTCATGCAGGCGCGTGCGCCGATCTGGCCCAGCGCCACCTCTTGACTTCCTTGTCCGATCGTCCGACTTCACTGCTGCACAACTCCCTAAATCGGGATCGGTTTAGGGATAGATGATGCAGCAGTTTGAAGTGTTGCGGCGTCCGTAGAGCGTGGTAAATGACGCGCGGCGCTGTCGGGACGATGCAAGGAGACGGCGACATGAGCGAGACCGCACGCACGACGATCGACCAGAGCGAGGTTGACCGCTTTTCCGCCATGGCCGCGGAGTGGTGGGATCCGACCGGCAAGTTCCGGCCGCTGCACAAGTTTAATCCCGTTCGCCTCGCCTATATCCGCGACAAGGTGGCTGAGCATTTCGGCCGTGATCCCAGGAGCCCACAGCCGCTGAAAGGCCTGCGGCTGCTCGATATCGGCTGCGGTGGCGGTCTCCTGTCGGAGCCGATGGCGCGCATGGGCGCAGAGGTGCTCGGCGCCGACGCCTCCGAAAAGAACATCGGGATCGCGAAGACCCATGCGGCCGGAAGCGGGGTAACTGTCGACTATCGCGCGGTGACCGCCGAAGCGCTCGCCGAAGCCGGCGAGAGTTTCGACATCGTGCTCAACATGGAAGTGGTCGAGCATGTCGCCGATGTCGACTTCTTCATGACCACCTGCGCCCATATGGTGCGCCCCGGGGGCCTGATGTTCGTCGCCACGATCAACCGCACGATGAAGGCGGCGGCGCTTGCCATCTTCGCCGCCGAGAACGTGCTGCGCTGGCTGCCGCGCGGCACGCACCAGTATGAAAAGCTGGTGCGTCCGGAGGAACTGGAAAAACCGCTCGTGGCGAACGGCCTCGAAATGACCGAGCGGACCGGCGTGTTCTTCAATCCGCTTTCCAACCAGTGGAACCTGTCCAAGGATATGGACGTCAACTACATGATCGTCGCCAAGCGACCGCTATAAGCAGTTGCCGGCGGGCTCAACCGGCCTGCCGACGCTCCTGCCATTCGCGCTTCAAGAGCGCATAGACGTATTCGTCTCCCCAGACATCGTTGAACCGGTCGTTCTCGATCAGATGTGCTTCGCGGCGCATGCCGAGACGCTCGACGACACCGACCGATCCCTTGTTGAGGGCATCGAGCCGGGCAAAGATCCGGTGGAAATTCAGCGTCGAGAAGCCGAGATCGAGCGTGGCCCGCATTGCCTCGGTGGCATAGCCCTTACCGGTAAAGGCGGGATCGAAGATGTAACCGGTCTCCGCCTGCTCCGCCGCGCCGCTGGCGAGTTTCAACAACACCTCTCCGATCAGGGCGCCATCGTCCCGGCGCTCGACGGCGAACACGGCGACATCCCCATCGTCTACAAGCCTCGGCGCCGAAGCCTTGGCGAATTTTGTCCGCGCTGCCGTTTCGTCCAGCGGTTCCTGGTAGAGATAGCGATAAACTTCCGGCAGCCGGTGATAGGCAAAGTAGCTCGCGAAATCATCGGGTGCAAAAGCCCTGATGATGAGGCGATCGGTGGAAATGCGGATATCGGACAACGTCATAGGCTGAAAAACTCCCACTGCAAAACCGCCAGATGGGAAGCAAGCCGTTGTTTTTAAAGAGGCACCCAGGCTTTTACGCAAAATGGGGTGAGCATTTCCCGCTCCCGCGTCAGTTGACTTCGTCGGGCAGGATCGGCAGCGGCGCGACGGCAATGCCCTCTTCGAGCAGCGCCACGGCCTCTTCCGCGGTTGCCTTGCCGATCAGGCCGCGTTCTTCCGCTTCGCCGTAATGGATCTTGCGGGCCTCTTCCGGAAAGCGCTCGCCGACATCCTCGGCGTTTTCGCGCACGGACTTCACCAGCTCGCGGATCTTGGCGACCGTCTCCTTCTGCGCCTGGTCCATGATCACCGCCCGCGTCGCTTCCTTCTTGCGCGCAGTCGCGACCGAAGGCGCCATCAGTTGCTTGGCGACCGACGTTGAATTGCAGCTCGGACAGGAGACCAGCTTGCGCTCGACTTGGCTGTCGAAATCGTCGCTCGACGAGAACCAGCCCTCGAAATCGTGGCCGTTGTCGCAGGAAAGGGTGTAGCGGATCAAGCGGCAACGCCTCCCTTCCCGGTCGGCGCCACTTCATCGAGCACGAAACTGCGGGCGTTCTTCAAGTTCGGTATCTTTGCGCGCGCCGCGTGCACGGCGGCGACATCGATGTCGGCTAGCACAATCGCCTCGCCGGTCGGGCCAGCCGATGCAAGCACGCGCCCCCAGGGATCGATGATCATCGAGTGGCCGAAGGTCTCGCGCCCATCCTCATGTGTGCCCCCTTGCGCGGCGGCAATGACGAAAAGGCCGTTCTCGATCGCGCGGGCCCGAAGCAGGATTTCCCAGTGCGCCTCACCGGTCTGCCGCGTGAAGGCGGCAGGCACCGACATGATCTCGGCACCGGCAACGGCCTGCTGCCGGAAAAGCTCCGGGAAGCGCACGTCGTAGCAGATGGAAAAGCCAAGCTTGCCAAGGTCGAGTTCGGCCAGGCGCGCTATGCTGCCGGGCTGATACGCGGCACTTTCCCGCCAGCTCTCGCCGTTGTCGAGATCGACGTCGAACATATGGATCTTGTCGTAGTCGCAGATCTTCTGGCCGCTCGGGCCGAACAGCAGGCCGCGATTGGCGATCTTGCCGTCGGCAAGCGCGATCGGCGTCGAGCCGACATGGAGGTAGACGCCAAGTTCGCCGGCAAGCTGAGCTGCCGCCGCGGCAATGAGATCGTTGGCCTCATCCTTCAGGATCGCGCGCAAAGCCGCCCGGTCGCGCTGGAGCGCCCCGGTCATTTCCGGCGTCTGGATATAGGTCGCGCCCTGGGCTGCCGCCTCGCGCGCAAGCCGCACCATCGTCTCCGCATTCTTGCGGGTGTCGACGCCGGAACACATCTGAAGGGCTGCAGCCTTGAAAGTCATCTCGTCCAACTCCCGGCGCTCACCGCTGACAAACGGGACGTCGCCTCTTGCAGGGGTGCGGTGCCTCAGGCAGCCAGCATCGCGTCGAGTTTGCCGGCGCGTTCCAGCGCGTGAAGGTCGTCGCATCCACCGACATGAATGTCGTTGATGAAGATCTGCGGGAACGTCGTCCCCCCGTGCGACTTGTCGATCATCACCTTCCGAACACTCGGATCATAGGTGGCATCGTGCTCGAGGAAGGAAACGCCCTTGGTTTCCAGGAGTTTCTTTGCGGCCGAGCAATAGCCGCAGAACTGACGCGTATAAATGACCACCGAAGCCATGATCCTGAACCGCTCCTTTGCCGGCGACCGTGCCGGACATCTGATTGTCATATAAGACCGGATACGGCTCTTGCAAAGGTCAAAACCGTGACCGACCCCGCCCCCGCCCGCTTCAGCGCACGGGTCGCTGCGGCAACGGTTGCGCCGGTCGTATATACATCGTCGACGAGAACCACGCTTTTCCCACTGAGACCCGCCTTGCCGCTTTCCGAGACGGCGAAGGCGCCGCGCACGTTCTCCTCGCGGGCGCGCAGTCCCAAGCGAACCTGCGGGCTCGTGCGTCGGATGCGTTTCAAAAGATCAGGCTGATAGGGACGACCGGAGAGCTGCGCAATCGCCCGCGCCAGCTCCGCCGACTGGTTGAACCGCCGCTTCCACAGCCGGAAAGCATGCAGCGGCACGGGAATGATCGCATCGGCGGAAGCGACGGCACCGTCGCTCGCCCGGATCATCCATGCCGCCATCATCGGCGCGAGATCCGTGCGGTCGCGATACTTCAGCCCGTGGACCAGATCTCGGGCGACGCCTTCATGGATCGCCACCGACCTTAGCCGATCGAAGGCAGGCGGGTTGGCGATCGCCTCCGGTGACACCGATCCGGCGCCATGGTCGACCGAAAACGGGGTGCCGAGAATATCGCAATAGGGCCGTTCGATCAGCGGCAGCGTCGCCCAGCAGGAGGCGCAGACCGCACGATGATCGCCGACCAGCCGCCCGCAGCCGCAACAGACCGGCGGAAAAACGAGATCGACGAGCCCCAGGCCGAACCGTCTCAGTATGTCCGCACGCCACGCCTGCGGAATACGCAACCTCTCCCATGCCATGCGGTTGACTTTGTGCCTCCGAAGGTCTCTTTGCTGCCCATCGCGGAGAGACTATCGTGGAAAAAATCTTTGACCAGAGCCTCGTCGAGGCACACCGGGCAAGGGCGCTCAGAAACGCCGATCCAAAGGCCGGATTCCTTCTCGACATCGTGGCCGAGGAGCTCGCCGAGCGTGTCGGCGTCGTCGAGCGCCACTTCGACCGCGCACTCGAACTGCACGGCTACACCGGTGAAACGGCCCGCCAACTGATGGCGACCGGCAAGATCGACGCCATCGAGCGCGTCGAGACCGACGCCCGCTTCGGCTCGACCGAGGCGCCGGTGACGATCGCTTCGCTCGAAGAAGTTCCAGCCGAACCGGAAAGCGTCAACCTGATCGTCTCGCCGCTGTCCCTGCATCTGACCAATGATACGCCGGGCGCCTTCATCCAGGTGCGACGGGCGCTGAAGCCCGACGGGCTGTTCCTCGCCGCCATCCCCGGCAGCGGCACGTTGCAGGAACTGCGCGAAGCACTGCTGGCTGCGGAAGCCGAGCTGACGGGCGGCGCCAGCCCGCGCGTCATTCCCTTCGCCGATGTCCGTGACGTCGGCGCGCTCATGCAGCGCGCCGGTTTCGCCCTGCCGGTCACCGACACGGAAAACTACACGGTCCGCTACGATTCGCTGTTTGCGCTGATCCGCGACCTGCGCGCCATGGGCATGACCAGCCCGCTTTCGGCGCGCAGCCGCACGCCCGTTTCCAGGCGCTTTTTCCTCAGAGCTGCGGAAATCTATGCGGAGCGCTTCTCCGATCCGGACGGTCGCATTCGCGCAACCTTCTCGATCATCTACCTGTCCGGTTGGGCACCGCACGAGAGCCAGCAGAAGCCGTTGAAGCCGGGTTCGGCAAAACAGCGGCTTTCAACCGCTCTCGGTACGAAAGAGCAGCCGCTTTAGGGCGGCATCCACCCCCATATCCGGTTTTAATGTTTATGCGCTTGGGAACGCTGCGGCGAGCGAGTCGTAGACGTAGGTCAGGGCGCTGCCGATCTGGTTGGCTCCGAAGATCAGGCTGAGGGAGACGAGGGCGGCGATCAGCGCATACTCGATGGCGATGCCGCCATCCTTGCCGCGAAACAAGCGTCTAAGCGTTTCCATTCGTCCCCAGCCTGATTTCTGTTCAATCCGAAACGCAAGCCAGCACCAACGGGCCGATGGCGTTCGTTTCAGCAGCCGCTCTTGCGGCCGTCGGCATCGATAATGCAAACCGCTCCGGGCATTTCCTGAAGGACGCTGCGCCGAACCGTGTAGCGCTTGGTAGTCCCGTTCGAAGGGATGGAGCCGGTGGAAATGTTGTCGTAATCGACAGGCGTATTGGCCATGATGCGCTTGTCTGTCTTTGACGACAGCATGGGCGTCAGGATCAGCGTCAGTGCGATCACCGCTGTTCCGAACAACAGCGACAGATTGAGCACACCTGTCCGGCGGGACTGATTGTTCATCAGATCCTTTTCCTGAACCGTGTTCCAGAAATCGTCGTCCACCATCCCAGCCTCACAAACGCGCAAAATACGGCGAACGCAAGCGCCCTTCCCAAGCTTGGTTCTACCGCACTGCCTGAAATCGATACGCCGTTGCCAACGATACGTACCGAAACTGAATTGGAGCTATCTTTGCGCCAGGGAGATAAACGATCGATTAATAATCAATCAGATTTCGGGTAGGTTCAGAGCAAATCCATGAGAAACGGGATGAGCGGTTCGTCCGCCGGCGGCATCGGATAATCGCGCAGGGCCTTTGGCCGGACCCACTTGATCGCCTGGCCTTCCCGCCCGGTCGCAACCCCTTCGTAGCGGCGGCAGACATAGAGCGGCATCAAGAGATGGAACTCGTCATAGGTGTGGCTGGCGAAGGTGAGCGGCGCGAGGCACGCGACCTTGGTGCGGATGCCGAGCTCTTCCTCGAGCTCGCGGATCAGGGTTTCCTCCGGCGTCTCGCCGGCCTCAACCTTGCCGCCCGGAAACTCCCATAGGCCGGCAAGCGATTTTCCTTCCGGCCGCTGCGCAAGCAGGATGCGGCCATCGGAATCGACCAGCGCGCAGGCCGCGACAAGCACGATCTTCTTTCCGTTGGCGTCCATGGCCTCAAGCTCCCGGCGTTCTGTAGATGTAGCTGTAGACTTCGGAGAAACCGGCGCCGCGATAAAGCGCCATGGCCGCGCTGTTGTCCGCCTCCACCTGCAGCCAGGCCTTCTTGGCGCCGCGAAGGCGCGCCCAGCGCAGGCAGACGTCGAGCATTGCCTTGCCGACGCCCTGGCCACGGACACGCTCGTCGACGGCAAACTGCATGATGCCGGCAAGGTCGTTGTCCTGGACGACCAGCGCCACGGCCGTCGGCCCCGTTTCGGCATCCTCGAACAGGAAGAGGCCACTCTCCGGCTTGATCGCATTGATGATTTCCGCCAGCGCCGCCTTGCGCTTCGGATCGCCTTTCGCAATCCCGATGCAGGCGTCGACGAAGCGGCCGACATCCTTGATCGGCAGGTGATCGATGCCGTCGCCAAACTCGCGCTCGACGAGATCGACCGTCATCACCAAGCTGCGGCTGAACGCGGTCCAGCCCTCGGCGTCCATATGGGCGACAAGCTGCGGCGGTGTCAGCGGCGTCTGGCGCACGGTCAGCGGCCGGCCGTAGTCGGCAAAGCGCCGGGCGGCCTTTTCGAGACGGACCGGGATGTCGCGATAGTCGGACGGATCGAGCGGGTTGACGGAGTTCAGCCGCTTGGAATCATGGCCAGCATTGAGCCGGATCAGCCAGCTGCCATCATACTGCACGGACGCTGCCGGCCAGGCGCGGAAACCCACGGCCTCAAGACGGCGCACGTTCGGAAGATCCACCATTGCCACTTCCCCAGCTTCGGCCTGTGCCTTGCTCGCCACGGGCCGAATATCACTCGATGTCATCTTGCTACCTCTGTACGGCCTGGCACACCAGGCCGCTCACCATCCTGCAATCGGTGCCTCAGCTCCGGTAATCGCCGTTGATCTCGACATATTCCTTGGTCAGGTCGCAGGTATAGACGGTGGCGCGACCGGAACCGAGGCCGATCTCGACGCGGATCGGGATGTCCTCGGCCTTCATCACGGCGGTGGCCGCAGCTTCCGAATAGGTCGGATCACGCTCGCCCTCGACGGCGACGCGCACATCGCCGAACCAGATCGCCAGACGGTCGCGTTCGGCCAATTCGCCCGCCTTGCCGACAGCCATGACCACGCGGCCCCAGTTGGCGTCTTCGCCGGCAACGGCGGTCTTGACCAGCGGCGAATTGGCGATCGAAAGCGCAATGCGCTTGGCGGCGGCATCGCTTTCGGCGCCCTCGACGGTGACTTCGACCATCTTGCGCGCGCCTTCGCCGTCACGCACCACCTGGAGCGCCAGATCGCGCAGGAGATCGTTCAGTGCTGCGCGAAAGGCATCGAGCCGCGGGTCGGCCGCGTCGGTGATCGCCGGCTGGCCGTCAGCCGATGCAGCGCCCGTCGCAAAGAGCATCAGCGTGTCGGACGTCGAAGTGTCGCTGTCGACCGTGACCGAATTGAAGGTCGGGCCGACGCCGGCCGAAAGCAGGGCCTGCAGCGCGGCCGGCGCAATGTCGGCATCTGTGACCACGAAGGAGAGCATCGTCGCCATGTCGGGCGCGATCATGCCGGCGCCCTTGGCGATGCCGTTGATCGTCACCTTGACGCCGCCGATGTCGGCGCTGCGCGTCGCAACCTTCGGATAGGTATCCGTCGTCATGATCGCCTTGGCGGCTTCGAACCAGAAGTCCTCCTTGCCGGCAGCAGCCAGATCGTCGAGCACGCCGGCAAACTTTGTCGCGTCCAAGGGTTCGCCGATGACGCCGGTCGACGCCAGGAACACTTCGCTCTCCGCGCAGCCGACAGCCATTGCCGCCGACTTCGCCGTCAGTTCCGTCGCCTCGCGGCCCTTCTTGCCGGTGAAGGCATTGGCGTTGCCGGAGTTGACGACGACGGCGCGTGCGACACCGCCCGAAAGGTTCTTGCGGCAGAAGTCGACCGGGGCGGAGGGGCACTTGGAACGGGTGAAGACACCGGCCACGACAGCCGGCCGGTCGAACACCATCATCAGCACGTCGGTGCGGTTCTTGTACTTGATGCCGGCGGCTGCGGTCGCCATACGGACGCCGCGCACGGAGGGCATTTCGGCAAAGGTTTTCGGAGCGAGCGGGGAAACGGAGCCGGACATGGGAAACCTGCTGTGACGTGTTGAAACCAAAGCATCTCCAGGAAGAACCAGCGCGGCCTTCAGGAGTGCCTAAGAACAAAGATCCGGAGCGGTCTACAACCGAAACGGCTCCAGATCCATCTTGCGACAAATGCCCGAACGGTTTTCACCGCCGGGCATCGACAAAAAGCGGTGACGACAGGCCCCGCCGCTGGCAGGGCCCGCCGATCGAATTACTTGGCTTCTTGCGCTTCCTGCGCCTTGTTGGCCTCGTCATAGGCCTGCTTCAGCGCCGGGTCGGAAATTTCGACGCCTGCATCCTTCTTGGCAGCGGCAAGCAGCTCGACATACTTGTCACGCATGACAAGCTGGCGAACCTGCTGTTCGACCTGCTCGAGCGGCGGCGGCGCCTGCGGACGCTTGTCTTCGACCAGGATAACGTGGAAGCCGAACTGGGTCTTGACCGGGGTCTTGGTGTAGGTGCCCTTCTCGAGAGCGAAGGCAGCCGTTTCGAATTCCGGCACCATGCGGCCCTTGGTGAAGTAGCCGAGGTCGCCGCCGTCGTTCTTGTTCGGATCGGTGGACTTCGCCTTGGCAAGCTCGACGAAGCTCTTGCCGGCGTCGAGTTCCTTGATGATTTCCTTGGCTTCTTCTTCCGTCTTGACCAGGATATGGCGGGCCTTCACTTCTTCCTGAGCCGGAATGGCCGCGACTTCCTTGTCGTAGCGGGCCTTCACCTCGTCCTTGGTGATGGCGTCGACGACGTGCTTCTTGAAGTAGGCGTTGTGCAGTTCGCGCTCGGTGAGGTACGCGACGCGCTGCTTGAAGGTGGCGTCGTCCTGCAGGCCTTCCTTCTCGGCCGTGGCGGACAGAAGCTTGACGTCGATGATCGCCGACAGTGCTGCGGCGCGCTTCTGTTCTTCCGGCATCTGCTGCAGCTGCGGGTCGAGACCGCCCAGAGCAAGATTGAGTTCGGACTGGCGCACGTCCTCGCCGCCAACCTTGGCGACCACCGGATCGGCGTCTTCCGCCCGCGCGCCACCATGTACGGCCATCGCCGCAACCAGTGCCGCGGCGGCCAGGGTTTTCAACTTGGTCATGCTCACTAACCTTTCACATTGGCCTTCGGCGCAATTGCCTGCAGCTTGTAGCGGCTGCACAACACCAGAATGTGGCGGTTCTGTAGCCGTCCAGTAGTGCAATTGCGTTGACATAATTCGACCCCCCTCTTATCTGTCACGCAACCTCGCGTCCAGAACAGTTTCCGGGCGTTTCACGGCATTGCGCGGTTTTCGCGGCGCGGCCATGAGACCCAAGGCAACAAAAAAGAAAGGACCATTCATATGGTCAGTCTCGGCGGCCTAGCCCGCAAGTTGTTTGGCTCCTCCAACGATCGCCGCGTGCGCGGCTACAAAGCCCGGGTGGATGCCATCAACGCTCTCGAAGCCGACATGAAGGCCCTGTCGGACGAGGCGCTCGCCGGCAAGACGGTGGAATTCCGCAAGCAGCTGGAAGAAGGAAAGACGCTCGACGACCTGCTGGTTCCGGCCTTTGCAGTCGCCCGCGAGGCGGCCCGCCGCGTGCTGGGCCTGCGCCCGTTCGACGTCCAGCTCATCGGCGGCATGATCCTGCATGAGCGCGCCATCGCCGAAATGAAGACCGGTGAAGGCAAGACGCTCGTCGCGACGCTTCCGGTCTACCTGAACGCGCTTGCGGGCAAGGGCGTGCACGTCGTTACCGTCAACGACTACCTCGCCCAGCGCGACGCCGGCACCATGGACCGCATCTATAGCTTCCTCGGCATGACCACGGGCGTGATCGTCCACGGCCTGACCGACGAGCAGCGCAAAGCCGCCTATGCCTGCGACATCACCTACGCCACGAACAACGAGCTCGGCTTCGACTATCTGCGCGACAACATGAAGTACGAGCGCGGACAGATGGTCCAGCGCGGTCACTTCTTCGCCATCGTCGACGAAGTGGACTCGATCCTCGTCGACGAAGCGCGCACGCCGCTGATCATCTCCGGCCCGCTCGACGACCGTTCGGATCTCTACAACACGATCAACGAGTTCATTCCGCTGCTTTCGCCCGAAGATTACGAAATCGACGAAAAGCAGCGCTCGGCCAACTTCTCCGAAGAAGGCACCGAGAAGCTCGAAAACCTGTTGCGCGAAGCGGGCCTGCTCAAGGGTGAATCGCTCTACGACATCGAAAACGTCGCGATCGTCCACCACGTCAACAATGCGCTCAAGGCCCACAAGCTGTTCCAGCGCGACAAGGACTACATCGTTCGCAACGGCGAGATCGTCATCATCGACGAATTCACCGGCCGCATGATGCCGGGCCGCCGTTATTCGGAAGGCCAGCACCAGGCGCTCGAAGCCAAGGAAAAGGTGCAGATCCAGCCCGAGAACCAGACGCTCGCATCGATCACCTTTCAGAACTACTTCCGCATGTATTCCAAGCTCGGCGGCATGACCGGTACGGCGTCCACCGAAGCGGAAGAATTCGGCAACATCTACGGTCTGGAAGTCGTTGAAGTTCCGACCAACCTGCCGATCAAGCGTATCGACGAGGACGACGAGGTCTACCGGACCCAAGGCGAGAAGCTGAACGCCATCATCGAGGAGATCAAGTCGGCGCACGAGCGCGGCCAGCCGATGCTGGTCGGCACGACGTCGATCGAAAAGTCGGAACAGCTCGCCGACCTCCTGAAGAAGTCGGGCTTTGCCAACTTCCAGGTTCTGAACGCGCGCTACCACGAGCAGGAAGCCTTCATCGTCGCCCAGGCCGGCGTGCCGGGCGCCGTCACGATCGCCACCAACATGGCCGGTCGCGGTACCGACATCCAGCTCGGCGGCAACGTCGACATGCGCATTCAGCAGGAGCTCTCGGACGTCGAGCCCGGCCCCGAGCGCGAACAGCGCGAACAGGCGATCCGCGCCGAAGTGCAGCAGCTGAAGGAAAAGGCGCTGGCCGCCGGCGGGCTTTACGTTCTCGCAACCGAGCGCCACGAAAGCCGCCGCATCGACAACCAGCTGCGCGGCCGTTCCGGCCGTCAGGGCGACCCGGGTCGCTCCAAGTTCTACCTGTCGCTCCAGGACGACCTGATGCGCATCTTCGGCTCCGACCGCATGGACGGCATGCTGCAGAAGCTGGGCCTCAAGGAAGGCGAGTCGATCATCCATCCGTGGATCAACAAGGCGCTCGAACGCGCCCAGAAGAAGGTCGAAGCCCGCAACTTCGACATCCGCAAGAACCTTCTGAAGTACGACGACGTTCTCAACGATCAGCGCAAGGTGATCTTCGAGCAGCGCATCGAGCTGATGGATGCCGAAAGCGTCACCGAAACCGTGACCGACATGCGCACCGAAGTCGTCGAAGACATGGTCAGCAAGCGCATTCCCGAGAAGGCCTATGCCGAGCAGTGGGACGTCGCGGGCCTCAAGGCCGACGTGCAGCAATACCTCAACCTCGACCTGCCGATCACCGAATGGGCTGCCGAGGAAGGCATTGACGAGGCCGACATTCTCGAGCGCGTCATGGCCGCTGCCGAAAAGGAAGCCGCCGATCGTGCCGAACGCTTCGGTCCCGAGATCATGCAGTATGTCGAACGCTCGGTCGTGCTGCAGACGCTCGACCATCTGTGGCGCGAGCACATCGTCAACCTCGACCACCTGCGCTCGGTCATCGGCTTCCGCGGTTATGCCCAGCGCGACCCGCTGCAGGAATACAAGTCCGAAGCCTTCGAGCTGTTCCAGGCCCTGCTCGGCAACCTGCGCCAGGCCGTGACGGCACAACTCATGCGCGTCGAGCTGGTGCGCGAAGCGGCAGAAGCGCCGCAGCCGGTCCCGCCGGCCATGCACGGCCACCACATCGACCCGCTGACCGGCGAAGACGATTTCGGCGGCGAAACGCTTCTGGCAGCTCCGCCGGTACAGCGCGACGCGGCCAACCCACTGTCCTGGGGCAAGGTCTCGCGCAACGAGCTGTGCCCCTGCGGTTCGGGCAAGAAGTACAAGCACTGCCACGGCATCTACGAGGCATAAGCCGAATATGGAAAGCGGGTGCTGTCTGCACCCCTGCCCTTCAGAAATGCCGCCTCCGGGCGGCATTTTCGTTTCGCGGGGCCTGCTTGCTAGCGATCGGACGACCTGGCATGGGCAATCAGGCTTTCGAGTGCGCGAATGCCGGTGCGGTTGATGTGGCGGCGGCCCAGCGTGGCGTTGATGCGGAGTGCGAGGTCTTGCGCATCCGCCGTTTTGAGGTCGTCCAGCCGCTCGATGCCGATCTCCTGGAGATAGCCGACCATGCGCGGGCCGATCGATTTCGCCTGCATCATCCGCTGCCGCTCGCTGTCCTCAATCGGCATGGTTGCCCCCATTCCTTACAACCGCGCTGCACCCTTTGTTAACGCTGTTCTGGCAGTACTGAAACCCTGTATTGCGTAATCTCAGGGTGTTCTCGTGTTCATGGCGGTATGTCAAACGGCCGGACGAATGCTGCCGTCGGCACTGAGACACCGCCTGTCCGCAATATTCGCCGGGCTTCTCCCCATCCTCACCGGTTCGGACGCGAAGAACGCCGCGCGCCGCATGGCGCTCGTCGCCTTCGCGGTTCGTATCGTCAGCGCCGCCATCGCCTTCCTGTCGCAGATCATCCTTGCGCGGCTGATGGGCGAGTTCGAATACGGCATCTTCGTCTTCGTCTGGGTGCTGGTCATCCTGTTCGGCAGCCTCTCCTGCGTCGGCTTCCACTCGGTGGTCATCCGCTTCCTGCCGGAATACCAGGCATCGGCCGCCATGGACGAGATCCGCGGCGTGACGACGACGGTGCGCATCTTCGCACTTTCCTCCGCCACCACGGTCGCGGTCCTCGGCCTTGCCGGTCTCTGGTTCTTTTCCGGGCACATCGAGGCCTACTACCTCGTGCCCCTCTATCTCGGGCTCTTTACCCTGCCGATGATTTCGCTCGGCGACGTCATGGACGGAACGGCGCGTGCCCATGGCTGGCCGATTGCCGCCATGAGCCCCACCTTCATCATCCGGCCGCTGCTGGTGCTCGTTTTCATGGTGCTCGCCGTCACCGCCGGGGCGCCGCATACGGCGCAAACGGCCATGATGGCAGCCATGGCCGCGGCCTATGTCACCAGCGTCTCGCAGTTTCTCGCGCTCACCTATCGCCTTCGCTCGCGCTATGTTCCTGGACCGCGACGCATCGAGCTTCGCCGCTGGCTAAAGGTCTCGATCCCGGTCTTCCTGGTCGATGGCTTCGGCTTCCTCTTGACCAATTCCGATGTGGTGATCGTCGGCCTCTACCTTGAGCCGGACGACGTCGCGATCTACTTCGCCGCCGCCAAGACGATGGCGCTGGTGCATTTCGTGATGTTCGCGGTCAAGGCCGCTGCAGGCCCGCGCGTCTCCAACGCGATGGCGCGCGATCCCGGCCAGATCTCCGGCATCGCGATCGAAAGCGCCCGCTGGGCCTTCTGGCCGTCTCTTCTGGTCGGCGCGCTGGTGCTTCTGGCCGGACCGTTCCTGCTATCGCTTTTCGGGCCGGCCTTCGTCACCGGGCTGCCGCTGATGATGGTGCTTTTTGCAGGCATCCTCGCCAAGGCTTTCGTCGGCCCGGCCGAAACGCTGCTGACGATGGCAGGCCAGCAGACGCTATGCGTGGTCCTCTACGCCGGCGCGCTGGTGGTCAACATCGCACTCAACCTCAGCCTCATCCCTCTTTTCGGACTGAACGGTGCTGCTGTTGCAACCGCCGGTGCTATGTTCGTAGAGGCGATGCTGCTGCACATCGCCGTCCGGCGTACCTTCGGCTTCGCGCTCTTCGCCTTCGCAAGAGCACGGGCCGGCAATGATAACAACGGGGCTGTCCTTCCATGATCGGCAATACCAATCTTCCGAGCGATGCAAACAGCCGGGCCGCACGGGTTCTCGGCGGTCTGGCGCAGGCCGGCGACAGCGGGCCGACCGCAGAGCAGCTGATCGAGGTCGGTCGCCCCGGACGCCATCTTGCCATCTATCCGGCAAGGGCCGGCTACGAGTTGCAGCGCGAGCTCGACTTCCTGTCGAACCGGGCGCTGGAACCGAATGTCTTTTTCACCGGTCGCTTCCTTGCGCCGGCCATGCCGCGCCTCGAAGAGCGCGTCATCCGGCTTGCGATCATGCGCGACAACGATGAGCGCCGCAGCCGCCTGCGCTTCCTGATGCCATTCTCGATAGAAAAGCCGGGCTTCTCGATCGGCGCACCGATCATTCGCGCCTGGTCGAACCCATTCGGTCCGCTCGGCGTGCCGCTGCTCGACGCCGAGGATGCGGCCGAGACAATCGACAACTTGTTCGAAGCTTTTGCCGCGCCGGCAACCGGGCTGCCCTCGATCCTGGTGCTGCCCGACATGCGGCTCAACGGCAAGGTTGCCCGCCTCACCCGCGCGGTCGCGATCGGCCGCAACCTCCCTTTGACGGTGACCGACACCTTCAGCCGGCCGATGCTCGAAAGCCTGCTCGACGGCCCGACCTATCTGCGCCAGGCCATCAACCCGGCGCACTTCCGCGAATTGCGGCGGCAGTGGAGCAATCTCGAGAAGCAGGGCGAACTCGTTTACTCGGTCGCCCGCCAGCCGGCCGACGTCCGCCTGCGCATGGAGGAATTCCTGGCGCTGGAGGCCTCCGGCTGGAAGGGCAAGGCGCGCAGCGCCATGGTGCTCGACCGTTTCCGCGCCGCCTTTGCCCGCGAGGCGATCACCAATCTGGCGGACGGCGACAGCGTGCGCATCCACACGCTCGATCTCGACGGCAAGGCGATCGCCTCGATGGTCGTCTTCCTGATGTCGGGCGAGGCCTATACCTGGAAGACCGCCTATGACGAGCGCTATGCCAAGTTCTCGCCGGGCAAGCTGCTTCTCGCCGAACTGACGGAATGGCATCTCGACGACGCCAACATCGCGCGCTCGGATTCCTGTGCAGTGCCGGACCACCCGATCATGAGCCGCTTCTGGCAGGAGCGCGAAGACATGGGCACCATGGTGATCGGCCTGCAGCAGACCCGCGACCGCGAAGTGCGCCAGGTGGCAGCCCAGCTCCATCTCTATCGCAACACCCGCAACATGGCGCGGATCCTGCGCGACAAGATCAAGGCCCTTGCAGGACGTTAATGCACGTCGCGCAAAAGTGCGCAGCGGTTTTGCGGCAACGACATGTATCAAAACAAGAGCTTAAAGCCTGAGGTGTGAATCCTTTTTCACGCAACAGGCTTCAGAGCGGGACGAGAAACTGCGCGCTGTTTCCGCCCGTTTTCCCGCTCCAGCCTATCGGAATCGATCGCGCAACGGCCGCGGGACTACGAAGCTTCGGAAATCTCGATCGCCTCGTGCGCTTCCCCCGCCGCCTGCTCGCGCAGGAACCGTCTGATAACCTTGCCCGAGGTCGTCAGCGGTAGGCTGTCGACGAAGGCGATCTCGCGCGGATATTCGTGCATTGAAAGACGGGTCTTCACCCATTCGCGGATGGAGGTTGCCACACGCGCATCGCCAACGACGCCCGGTCGCAATACGACATAGGCCTTGACAATCTCGGTGCGCACCGGATCGGGCTTGCCGACCGCGGCGGCAAGCTGCACGTCCGGGTGACCGGCCAGGCAATCCTCGATCTCGCCCGGGCCGATGCGATAGCCCGACGAGGTGATGACATCGTCGTCACGCCCGAAGAAGGTGAAATAGCCCTCCTCGTCCATCACGCCTTGATCGCCTGTCGTCATCCAGTCGCCGATGAATTTTTTCTCGGTCGCCGCCTCATTCCCCCAATAGCCGAGGAACATCACCGGGTCCGGCCGCTTGACCGCCACCTGTCCGACGCTGCCGGCCGGCAGTTCGCGCCCCTCGCCGTCGATGATCGCCACCCGGTGACCGGGTGCGGCCTTGCCCATCGATCCCGGCTTGACGACGCCGAGATCGGCAGCCGACGATATGACGATGTTGCACTCGGTCTGGCCGTAGAACTCGCTGACTTCGAGGCCGAGCGCGGCCTTTGCCCACTCATAGGTTTCGCGACCAAGGGATTCACCGGCCGAGCCGATGGTTCTCAGATTAAGCCGATAGCGCTCGCGCGGGTTCTCGACCGCCTTCATCAGCCGAAGCGCCGTCGGCGGAATGAAGGCGTTACGCACGTCCATTTCTTCGAGGATGCGAAACGCCGTATGCGGATCGAATTTTTGGGCCGGCGACGACACGACCGGGACGCCATGCAGCAACGACGGCAACAGCGCGTTGAGCAATCCGCCCGCCCAGGCCCAGTCGGCCGGCGTCCACATCCGGTCGCCCGGCTGCGGCAGGAAATGGTGATGAAACTCGAAGCCGGGCAGATGGCCGAGCAGCACCCGGTGCCCGTGCAGCGCTCCCTTGGGCGGTCCTGTCGTGCCTGACGTGTAGATCATCAAGGCCGGGTCGTCCGGACCGGTATCGGCCGCAACAAAGCCCGAAGGATCACCCGACGCCAAGTCCGAGAAGGCAATCGTGCCCGCATGCGGCTGATCGTCCGCCAGCACCACAAGCCGCAAATCAGGCAGCCGCTCACGGATCGCCGCGATGCGTTCATAACCGAAGCTGTTGGTGACGACAGCCGCCACGCCGGCATCGCGCAGCCGGTACTCGAGCGCCTCGACGCCAAAGAGCAGCGCCAGCGGCAGAGCGATGGCACCGTGCTTATAGATCGCCGCGTGGGCGATCGCCGTTTCGAACCCCTGCGGCAGCAGGATCGCGACCCGCTCGCCGGGCACGATACCCTCCCCCGCAAGCCCCTTGGCGAAGGCCGAGGATTGCCGCGCGAATGCACCATAGGTGAGCGATCGATGGGCACCGCCGGGATCAAAATGCTGGAGACAGACCCGCTCCGGCGCCCGCGCAGCCCAGGCGTCGCTGACGGCAACGCCGATATTGAACTTTTCCGGGATCTGCCAGCGGAAGGCGCGGTAGAGGTCGTCGTAGGTCTCTATTCTCGGTAACATGACGCTGCCATGACAGTTTTCTTGCTGCAGCGCACCTAACACCTTCGCAAGCGACAGTTCAATGACCGCGGCGGCGTTCAGGCATGTCGGACGATGGATGTGAAGAAAGTGTATTTGGTGGTGCCCCATGCCGGGGTCGAACCAGCACTCCTTTCGGAACTCGATTTTGAGTCGAGCGCGTCTACCAATTCCGCCAATGGGGCTCAGGGAAGTGCGATATCAGCGGCTCGGGTTTACACTGAGGATTTCGCCGTGGTCAACCATCATTTTGAGGATGCACGACCAGCAATCACGAAAGCGTGCGGGCAGGTCGCGGCCGCTGCGATTTACAGCGCGTACGATCCTGCCTAAGAAGGCGCCATCCAGTTTGCACTGCGGCATGCGTCGGTTTCGAGCTGCCGCCCGCGAGGTATAGATGATCGACGCCGCCACCCAATCCCGCCAGCATCTGCTGATCGCAGTTATCGTAACGCTCGGCATGGCGGCGACCGTGGGCGGGGCGCTCGGCTTCGAGCATGTCGGCGGCTATATCCCCTGCGCGCTCTGCCTGTTGCAGCGCGATCCCTACTACTACGGCATCCCGGTCGGTGTTCTGGCAATCGCCACGAGCGTGTTCAGACTGCCGGCGTGGACGACACGCACGCTGCTTCTCATCGTCGGCATCCTGATGTTGGTCGGCGCCGGCATGGGCGTCTACCATTCGGGCGCGGAATGGGGCTTCTGGGAAGGCCCGTCCACCTGCGCCACGACCGCGCAAGGGATTTCGTCCAATGTCGGCGACCTGCTCGGCGACCTCGATTCCAAGCATGGCCCGTCCTGCACCGAAGCCTCCTTGCGGGTGCTTGGGCTCTCCTTTGCCGGATGGAACGTGATCGCCAGCCTCATCCTTGCAGCGATCGCCCTGCGCGGCGCGGCAAAGGCGCGCTGATCCAGATCACTCTCGAGAAACAGGCACGGCGTCGCGTGAACGCCCCGACAAGGGTTCGCGAGCGCACGTACCTCTCCTGATCCCGCTTTCGCGGCCTGATCCGGCAAGAAGGCACGAACAGCGTCAGGGCTGCAGTTCGACGTCCCAGTAGAGATAGTCCATCCAGCTTTCATGCAGATGGTTCGGCGGGAAGAGCCGGCCGTTGTTGTGCAGGTCCTGAACCGTCGGCTGATAGGGCCGCTGGTGCGGGAACATGCCGGCCTGCTTCGGCAGCTTGCTGCCCTTGCGCAGATTGCAGGGCGAGCAGGCTGCGACGACATTGTCCCAGGTCGTCTGGCCGCCGTGAGCGCGGGGCACCACGTGATCGAAGGTGAGATCGTCGGGCGAACCGCAATACTGGCATTCGAATTTGTCGCGCAGGAACACGTTGAACCGGGTGAAGGCCGGGTGGCGTGAGGGCTGCACGTAGCTCTTGAGGCAAACAACGCTCGGCAGTCGCATCGAGAAGCTCGGAGACGACACCGAATGTTCGTACTCGGCAAGGATATTTACACGGTCAAGGAAGACGGCCTTGATCGCGTCCTGCCAGGACCAAAGCGACAAGGGGTAGTAACTCAGCGGCCTATAGTCAGCGTTCAAGACGAGCGCCGGCAAGGCCTGTGGTGAGACTGCAATCGTCAAGCGTATTCTCCTGATCGATTCGGCATCTGCACCTTCTATATTAGGCCCGTTGCAACAGGATTGTGAAGCCGGAAACAAAAATGCGTGCGCTGGATTCGCTTTTTCCTTCAAGGTGTCACAGGAACAGCATCACGACGCATTTCCTGTGAGTAATAGGCCCAGAAGAGGCGTGCGGCGACGCTGCGCCAGGGCGACCAGGAAGCGGCGAGCGAATCAATTTCGCGTGCGCTCGGTCGCAGTTCGAGGCCCAGTCCGTGGCCGATCGCGTTTTGCAGCGCGACGTCGCCGGAGGGAAAGACATCCGGGTGGCCGGCGCAGAAGAGCAGATAGACTTCAGCCGTCCAGCGCCCCACCCCCTTGATCGCCGTCAACTCCCGGATCGCCTCCGATCCGTCGATGTTGCAGATCGCGTCGAGATCGATCTGACCACCGACGACCACCTCGGCCACGCGCCTCAGCGCCTCGGCCTTCGCCCGCGACAGCCCGATCGCCCGGCAATCCTCGTCGCTCAGCGAATTGACGCCTGCAGCCGTCACCTCACCGAGCTTCTCCTCCATGCGCCGCCAGATCGCAGCCGCACTGGCCTTCGAGACCATTTGCGAGACGATGATGCTGGCAAGGCCGCGATAGCCGGGATCGGTGCGGCGGAGCGGCACCGGGCCGGCTCTCGCAACGACGTGCCCGAGGCGCGCATCGAGCATCACCAGGCCTGACAGGCCGGCCTCGATATCCTCATGTGTCCGGATGATCCGCATGACGCCTCCACAAAGCGGGTGATTTTTATACCCCTTCCATGGCAAATGGAAACGATGCCTGACACGCCACCCGTTTTCCGCTTTGCCCCGAGCCCCAATGGGCTGCTCCATCTCGGCCACGCGCTTTCCGCGGTGCTGAACCATGACTTGGCGAAGGCCGCAAACGGACGTTTCCTGCTGCGCATCGAGGACATCGACCAGACCCGTTGCCGCCCGGAATTCGAGGCGGCGATCTACGAAGACCTTGCCTGGCTCGGCCTCGACTGGGAGCGTCCGGTGCGCCGGCAGTCGGAACATCTCGACGCCTATGCTTCGGCGCTTCAGCGGCTGGACATGCTCGGCGTCATCTACCCGTCCGCCATGACCCGCGGCGAGATCAAGACGGCCGTTGCCGAAGCGGAAGCCGGTGGCCAGGCCTGGCCACGCGATCCGGACGGCAGCCCGCTCTATCCCGGCCGCGAGCGCGAATTGCCCCCAGCCGAGCGCGCGGCCCTGACCGCGAGCGGCAAGGCCTATGCCTGGCGGCTGGACATGCGGAAGGCGGTCGCACTTTTAGGAGAAGATCACCTGACCTGGGCCGAGAGCGGCCATGGTCCCGAGGGCGAGACGGGCACCATCATCGCCGACCCCGCTGCCTGGGGTGACGTGATCCTGTCGCGCTCCGATGCGCCGTCGAGCTACCATCTCTCCGTCGTCGTCGACGACGCGCTGCAGGGCATCACCCATGTGGTGCGCGGCCGCGACCTCTATCACGCGACATCCGTTCACCGGCTGCTGCAGCGGCTTCTCGATCTGCCGGAGCCGCTCTATCACCATCATCGGCTGCTCCTTGGCCCGGACGGGCGCAAGCTGTCGAAGAGCAACCAGGATACCGGCATCGCGGCCTTCCGCGCTGCCGGGCGCACGCCTGAAGAAGTCCGTGCGCTAATCGGGTAGGTCCTGTTCCTCGCGAGCCGTGTCCCCACCATTGCGCAGCTGGAAGCTGCGCCGCACCATGCGCTTGACCCTGTATTTGAGGATCGCGGCATTGATCTCGGCGCCGATGATGAAGATCGCCGCGATCATGTAGAGAAACACCAGCACGATCATGATCGACGCCAGACCTGCATAGGTCGAGACATAGGTGGCGAAGGTTGCGAGGTAGGAAGCAAAAGCATAGGCGCCGATCGTCCAGCAGACGAGCGTCAGCACGATGCCCGGCAGCACGTCGATCACCTTGCGGTGGCCGTCCGGGAGCCAGAGATGCGACACCAGCAGACCGGTGGTCAGCACGACGAGAGCGAGCGGCAGGCTCCAATTGTCGACGGTTGCAAGCACGCCGCCAAGCCAGGGGAGCCACTGTCCGGCATACCGCACCGCCAAGGGCACCGCGACGAGCAGGATGCTGAGTGCGGCGAGGATCAGGACGCCGGCCAGCACGAAACCGAGGCTCGCAAGCCGGGTGACGTACCAGTAGCGGCTCTCGGTGACGCGATAGGCGCGGTTGAGCGAGACGCGCAGCGCCTCGACGCCGTTGGAGGCGAAATAGGCGGCGGCCAGCACCGAAACGGTCAAAAGCCCGCCGCGCGGGATCGTCAGCACCCGCACGATTTCGTCGGCGATGGGCTTGGCGATCGATTCCGGCCAGGCGTCGAAAATCAGGTGTACGGCCGTTTCGGCAAACTGGTCGGCACCGAGAAAGCTGCCGAGCGCGGTGCCGAAGATCAAGAATGGAAAGACCGCGAGCAGCGAGGACAGCGCCACGTGGCTCGCCATCGCCCAACCGTCATCGAGGCTGAAATGCCAGAGCGCATCGAAGATGACTTTCCAGGTGATGCGTATGAATGCTGGCATTCCATTCCAATCCTAAAACCCGCCCGACACTGGCGGTCCGCTCACATAGGTATCGCCCGGGCCCGGCACAATTCCTGATGTCGCAACGCAGGCTGGTTCCAGTCCGCGCAATTCAATTGTATCCCGCGGATGAATATGGGAAACCGAGGCAGGATTTCTACAGGATTCGACCGGATGACGGATCGCCCCACAATCATTGTCACCGGATGTTCGTCCGGCATCGGCGCCTATTGCGCCCGTGCGCTTCACGCCGATGGCTGGCGGGTCTTCGCCACCGTGCGCCGGGAAGAGGACCGGCAATCGCTTGAAAGCGAGGGCATCGAGACCTTCCTGATGGACTACACCAAGCCGGAGAGCATCGCGGCCTTCGCCGATACAGTGCTGGCGCTTTCCAGCGGGCGCATCGACGCGCTCTTCAACAACGGCGCCTATGGCCAGGCAGGCGCGGTCGAGGATCTGCCGACCGAGGCGCTGAGGCTTCAGCTCGAGACCAACGTCATTGGCTGGCACGACCTGACGCGACGGGTGATCCCGGCGATGCGGGCGCGCGGAAGCGGCCGCATCGTGCAGTGCTCCTCCATTCTCGGCATCGTGCCCTATCGCTGGCGCGGCGCCTACAACGCCTCCAAGTTTGCGATCGAGGGCCTGTCGCTGACCCTCAAGATGGAACTGGCCGGCAGCGGTATCGAGGTAAGCCTGATCGAGCCCGGGCCGATCACCTCGAAATTCACCGCCAATGCCGTCACCTATATCGAGCGCTTCATCGACCTCAAGAATTCGGTGCATCGCGTCGAATACGAACGGCAGATGCGACGCTTGAAAGGCGAGAGCAAACCCGCAGCCGGAAAGCTTGGCCCGGAGGCGGTTTATGCGGTTTTGAAGCACGCGCTGACAGCAAAGAAACCGAAACCGCACTATATTGTAACAAGGCCCGCCAGACAGGGCGCGCTTCTGAAGAAGCTTCTGCCGGCGGCACTGTTTTATCGCATCATCGGCCGACTTGGCTGAAGCAAGAATTGCAAGGAAGAGTTCGATGTCCAGCTTCTTTACCGGCCTGACCCTGTTCGTCATGGGCCTGGTCGTGATCGTCTTGATCCGCGGCCTCGTGAACATGGCAAAGGGCGGCAGTGGCAACACGTCCAACAAGCTGATGCAGGCGCGCGTTCTGCTGCAGGCGATCGCGATCGCCCTGATCATGCTCACGCTCTGGATCACCGGCGGCGGCCGCCCGACCTGACGCAATCTTGAACGGACAGCCGTTCCACACCGTTCCTGATATTGCGCGAGAGGACTGCGTCCACCCATGGTGAAGCTCAACAAGATCTATACCCGGACGGGTGACAACGGCACCACTGGGCTCGTCGCCGGACCGCGCCGGCTGAAAAGCGACCTGCGTGTCGATGCCTATGGCGCGGTGGACGAAACCAACGCCTTTGTTGGCCTGGCGCGGCAGCATACGGCCGGCAACGTCGATCTCGACGCCGCGCTGATGCGGATCCAGAACGATCTCTTCGATCTCGGCGCGGATCTCGCGACACCCGACACCGGCGAGCCGCCGCAATACGAACCGCTGCGCATCGTCGCAGCACAGGTGACCTGGCTCGAAACCGAGATCGACCGGCTGAATGCCGAGCTCGATCCCTTGCGCTCCTTCGTGCTTCCGGCCGGGAGCCCCGCCTCTGCAGCCCTCCATGTCGCCCGCACGGTCGCACGCCGCGCGGAACGCCAGGTGGTGGCGCTTGCCCAGATCGAAGGCGAAATCGTCAGCACCGAAGCCATCGCCTATATCAACCGCCTGTCGGATTTCCTGTTCGTCGCGGCGCGCTTTGCAAATGACAAAGGTCAAGCCGACGTTCTTTGGATTCCCGGGAAAAACAGATAACGTCCGCTTGCGCATCGTCGCCCGATCGAGATTCGGCGGGAGAAACGGGCCGTAACCTGTGCTTCGGGAGACCGCATGTTCATACCGCTTCACGATACGAACACCCTGAAGCACATCAAGGTCCAGTACGTCACGATCAGCCTGATTGTGATCAACGTCGTCGTCTGGCTGATCACCGGTCCGATTGCCTCCGAGCAATTCGCCAACGCAGCACTGCTCGGCTTCGGCTATATCCCGGCGCTCATTTTCGACTACGCCCAGCTTGATCCCTCGCTGGTCGTCGTCCCCGACGGCTTCACCTTCGTCACCTATTCCTTCCTGCATGGCGATTTCATGCATCTCGCCATGAACATGCTGTTCCTCTGGGTGTTCGGCGACAATGTCGAGGATGCACTCGGGCACTTCCGCTACCTCGTCTTCTACCTTCTCTGCGCCGCTGCAGGCGCGCTGGCGCATGGGCTGCTCGACCCGGCCTCCGAGGCCCCGCTGATCGGAGCATCGGGGGCGATCTCCGGCATTGTTGCCGCCTATTTCCTCCTGCACCCGAAGGTGCGCGTCTGGGTGCTGGTGTTTTTCCGCATCCCGCTGCCGCTGCCCGCCGTCATCCCGCTCGCCTTCTGGATCGGCCAGCAGTTCTTCATGCTGGTCGTCGATCCCGGCAGCGGCGTTTCCTGGAGCGCCCATGTCGGCGGCATCATCGCGGGGCTGGTTCTGGTGGTCATTTTGCGACGCCGCGATGTGCCGCTGTTCGACCGCACGATCGTCACGCCCCGCGCCGTCCGGCACAAGGCCGCGCCGGTCACCGCAAGCCAACAGCCCTCGTCAGATGCGACACGACCGCCCGTTCCCTGGGGACGCCAGACCGGATCCTGACACCGGCAATCGCCAGCCTTCAACGAGGATTATCCATTATTTCAATGGCTTGCCTGGACGCTTCCCGGCCCTCCCGGGACAGGGCTTCATCAGGCCCCGAGCCACTTGCCATCGATTATTCTTACGTGTACGTAAACGTAATTCCAATTCTCGGGATTATATCGATTTAGCGTCATGCACAGCGATTGTAATTGGAGAAAAAACGCGTATCGATGTCGCCAACCGACAATCAGGCGGCTCCGTTAAGGCGCATTTTCCTGCGAAAGCTCTTGGAGGGAAGAATCCATGAAAATACTTGTGACGGTGAAGCGGGTCGTTGACTACAACGTCAAGATCCGCGTGAAGGCAGACGGTTCGGGCGTCGAACTTGCGAACGTGAAGATGTCGATGAACCCCTTCGACGAAATCTCGGTCGAGGAAGCGCTGCGGCTGAAGGAAGCCGGCAAGGCTGAGGAAGTCGTCGTCGTATCCGTCGGTCCGGCCAAGGCCGAAGAGACGCTGCGCACCGCGCTCGCCATGGGCGCCGACCGCGCCATCCTGGTTGAAACCGAAGACCAGGTCGAACCGCTCGCCGTTGCCAAGATCGTCAAGGGCGTTGCAGACGCCGAACAGCCGGGCCTGATCATCGTCGGCAAGCAGGCGATTGATGATGACAGCAACCAGACCGGCCAGATGCTGTCGGCTCTCTTGGGCTGGGCACAGGGCACCTTTGCCTCCAAGGTCGAAATCGGCGACGGCAAGGCGACCGTGACGCGCGAAGTCGACGGCGGTCTGCAGACCATCGACATCAAGCTGCCGGCAGTCGTCACCACCGACCTGCGTTTGAACGAGCCGCGCTACGCATCGCTGCCGAACATCATGAAGGCGAAGAAGAAGCCGCTCGACAAGAAGTCGCCTGCCGACTTCGGCGTCGACACGTCAGCCCGCCTCAAGGTGCTGAAGACCGAGGAGCCGTCGGGCCGCAAGGCCGGCATCAAGGTCAAGTCGGTCGCCGAGCTCGTCGAAAAGCTCAAGACCGAAGCCGGCGTACTTTAAGTTCAGGAAAGGGAGACATCATCATGGCCATTCTTCTTCTGGCTGATCACGACAGCAACCACCTTTCCGACCAGACCGCCAAGGCGCTGAGCGCGGCCTCCAAGATCGGCGGCGACGTGCACATCCTCGTTGCCGGCGCCGGCGCCAAGGCTGCGGCCGAACAGGCGGCCAAGCTTGCGGGCGTAGCCAAGGTGCTCGTCGCCGACGACGCCTCGCTGGCCAACAACCTCGCCGAGCCGCTGGCCGCCCTCATCGTCTCGCTCGCCGGCAACTACGACACGATCGTTGCGGCCGCGACCTCGGTCGGCAAGAACGTCATGCCGCGCGTCGCAGCCCTGCTCGACGTCAGCCAGGTCTCCGAAATCATCGAAGTTGTCTCTTCCGACACCTTCAAGCGCCCGATCTATGCCGGCAACGCCATCCAGACCGTGCAGACGACGGAAGCCAAGCGCGTCATCACCGTGCGCACCGCCTCCTTCGCCTCGGCCGCTGAAGGCGGTTCGGCTGCGATCGAGAGCGTTTCGGCTGCCGCCAACCCCGGCGTTTCCTCCTTCGTCGCCGACGCGCTGTCGTCGTCCGATCGTCCGGAGCTCACCTCTGCCAAGATCATCATCTCCGGCGGCCGTGCGCTCGGCTCGTCCGAGAAGTTCCAGGAAGTGATACTGCCGGTTGCCGACAAGCTCGGTGCTGCCGTCGGCGCTTCGCGCGCTGCGGTCGACGCTGGTTACGCGCCCAACGACTGGCAGGTCGGCCAGACCGGCAAGGTCGTCGCGCCTGATCTCTACATCGCCTGCGGCATTTCCGGTGCCATCCAGCACCTCGCCGGCATGAAGGACAGCAAGGTCATCGTCGCGATCAACAAGGACGAAGAGGCGCCGATCTTCCAGGTCGCAGACTACGGCCTGGTTGCTGATCTTTTCGACGCTCTGCCGGAGTTGCAGAAGGCACTGTAAGCCCAAATCGATGCCACCCGCCGCACCCGTGAAAAGGGCTGGCAAAAGCGGGGACTTGGCATTAACAATCTACCGGGCCGGCCAAACCGGCCCGGTTTGCATGTCTGACGGCGGCCTCACCGCCAAGCTTTGAAGATGGATGTTCGCTGCGATGATCAAGACGGTCGGAATTATTGGTGCCGGGCAAATGGGCTGTGGCATCGCACATGTTTCGGCAATCGCCGGATACAAGGTACAGATCTATGATCTGGCCGCCGAGCGGATCGAAGCAGGCCTTGCCACCGTCAACGGCAACCTTGCCCGTCAGGTCTCCTCCGGCAAGATGACCGACGAGGCCCGCAAGGCGGCACTTGCCCTGATCAAGGGCTCTTCCGACATCAACGACCTGTCGCAGGCCGATCTGGTGATCGAAGCCGTCACCGAAGACGAGACGATCAAGCGCAAGATCTATGGCCAGGTTTGTCCGATCCTGAAGCCGGAAGCGATTCTCGCGACGAATACCTCGTCGCTGTCGATCACCCGCCTCGCCTCCGCCACCGATCGCCCCGAGCACTTCATGGGCATCCACTTCATGAACCCGGTTCCGGTCATGAAGCTGGTCGAGCTCGTGCGCGGCATCGCCACCGACGAGCAGACCTTCAAGACCGCCAAGGAATTCGTCGCGACGCTCGACAAGACCGTGACGGTCGCCGAAGACTTCCCGGCCTTCATCGTCAACCGCATCCTTTTGCCGATGATCAACGAGGCGATCTACACGCTGTACGAAGGCGTCGGCAGCGTCGAGGCGATCGACACCGCCATGAAGCTCGGCGCCAACCATCCGATGGGCCCGCTCCAGCTTGCCGACTTCATCGGCCTCGACACCTGCCTCTCGATCATGCAGGTGCTCTATGATGGCCTGGCAGATTCGAAGTACCGCCCCTGCCCGCTGCTGGTAAAATATGTCGAAGCAGGCTGGCTCGGCCGCAAGTCCGGGCGCGGCTTCTACGACTATCGCGGCGAAGTGCCGGTTCCCACCCGCTAATTCCGTCAGCATCTGACAAGAAAAACCCGGCGATCCGCCGGGTTTTTCTTTGTCTAGATCCAGGCCCCTTCAGCTTCCCGCAGCCGGGGCAAGCGCAGCGCTGATCAGCGCCTTGGCATCGTCGCTGTCCCAGGCGGCCGGGCCATTCATCGAGCCGATCAGGCAGCCCTTGTCGTCGAGCAACAGGGTTGCCGGCAGGCCGAAAGCCAGCCCTTCCTTCTTCATGTTGTTGAACACGCCCATCGAAGCGTCGCGGTAATAGCCAAGCGCGTGCACGGCGGTCTCGTCGAGGAAAGCCTTCGGCTTCTCGTCGTCGCCGACATCGATATTGATCGCCACCACTTCGAACTTGTCGCTGCCGAGCGACTTCTGCAGGGCGTTCAAGGCGGGCATTTCTTCGCGGCAGGGAACACACCAGGTGGCCCAGAGATTGACGAGCAGCGTTTTGCCGGCAAAGGCCGAGACATTGGTCGGCTTGCCGTCCGGGCCATTGAAGTCTAGCGCGATCGGCCGCGGTGCCGACGCCGGCGACATCGCGGCGACCTGCCCCTTCATGAAGGGCGTCAGCGAGGCGACCTTGGCCGAGGTCAGCGGGCAGCTGGCTGCAGCCGTTTCGGCCGTCTCGCCATTGCCAGACCCGGTCTCCTTCACGTATACCGCTGCCGCACCGACGATCACGCCGAACAGGGCGGCGAGCGCGAACAGTTTCACGGCCGGGGGGGATTTCTTCTGGTCGGGCATTTCATTCTCCAAGGCGGGCATTCTTCATGGCTGACGGCAATTCCGAGACGAAATCCTCCAACCAGATGTGGGGCGGTCGCTTTGCCTCGGGTCCGGACGCGATCATGGAGGAAATAAATGCCTCGATCGGCTTCGACAAGAAGCTCTATGCCCAGGACATCCGCGGCTCAATAGCGCATGCGACGATGCTGGCGCATCAAGGCATCATTTCGGCTGACGACAAAGACAAGATCGTTCACGGCCTGAACACGATCCTGTCAGAGATCGAAAGCGGTGCGTTCGAGTTTTCGCGCCGTCTCGAAGACATTCACATGAATATCGAAGCCCGGCTCGCAACCCTCATCGGTCCCGCGGCCGGCCGCCTGCACACCGCCCGCTCGCGCAACGACCAGGTGGCGCTCGACTTCCGCCTCTGGGTCAAGGAAGAGTTGCAGCGGACGGAGAAGGCGCTGACGGCGCTGATCGCCGCCTTTCTCGACCGCGCCGAGGAACATGCCGATACCGTCATGCCCGGTTTCACCCACCTGCAGACCGCACAGCCCGTTACCTTCGGCCACCATTGCATGGCCTATGTCGAGATGTTTGGCCGCGACCGCTCGCGCGTGCGCCACGCCATCGAGCACATGGACGAAAGCCCGATCGGCGCCGCAGCCCTTGCCGGCACCGGCTTCCCGATCGACCGCCACATGACCGCCAAGGCGCTCGGCTTTGCCGGCCCGACCCGCAACTCGATCGACACGGTATCGGACCGCGACTTCGCGCTCGAATTCCTGTCGATGGCCTCGATCACTGCCACGCACCTGTCGCGCCTTGCCGAAGAGATCGTCATCTGGTCGACGCCGCAGTTCGGCTTCATCCGCCTGTCGGATGCGTTCTCGACCGGCTCCTCGATCATGCCGCAGAAGAAGAACCCGGATGCTGCAGAACTGGTGCGCGCCAAGACCGGCCGCATCAACGGCTCGTTGGTCGCGCTGCTCACGGTCATGAAGGGCCTGCCGCTCGCCTATTCCAAGGACATGCAGGAAGATAAGGAACAGGTCTTCGACGCCGCCGAAAGCCTCGAACTGGCGATCGCCGCCATGACCGGCATGGTGCGTGACGTAACCATCCGCACCGACCGCATGAAGGCGGCCGCCGGCTCCGGCTATTCGACCGCGACCGACCTTGCCGACTGGCTGGTGCGTGAGGCGGGCCTCCCCTTCCGCGACGCCCACCATGTCACCGGCCGCGCCGTGGCGCTTGCCGAACAGAAGAGCTGCGATCTCGCTGACCTTTCGCTTGCCGACCTGCAGTCGATCCATGCCGACATCACCGACAAGGTCTTCGATGTCCTGACGGTCGAAGCCTCCGTGGCCAGCCGTACCTCCTTCGGTGGCACCGCGCCGAACGAGGTCCGCAAGCAGATCGCCTGGTGGCGCGCCCGCAACTAGGGCATCCGCGCCAAGCCCGCTGCGGGCGGTTCCTCGCCCGCAGAAACAGGGTGCACAAGTGCCTGAAAAATCGGTAAGACATCGCACCTGCATCAGTTCCCGCGAAGGAAAATTACGATGACATTCACGAAGGCGGCCCGGCTTGCACTTCTGCTGGCGATCCCCGGGCTGGTTCTTGTCGGTTGCGGACGCAAAGGCGACCTCGATCGCCCCGGCTCGACCGCGCCGATCAACACCAAGGCGCCGGCAGGAACTGTCGAGCAGAAGGAAAAAGCGGACGAGCGTTCGTTCCTGCTCGATCCCCTCCTCTAGTAGAAATTATGCAATTCCGAACGGAAGCCGCTTCGCACTTTCCTGGAATTGCTCAAAGCCGAGCTGCCTGACGTGAACCATTTTCAGTACCGCGACGGAATTCTCTACGCCGAAGATGTGCCGGTGACCGATATCGCCCGCGCCGTCGGCACGCCCTTCTACTGCTATTCGACCGCCACACTCGAGCGCCACTACACGGTGTTCTCCAAGGCTTTTGCCGATGTGGATGCGATGGTCTGCTATGCGATGAAGGCCAACTCGAACCAGGCAGTGCTGAAGACGCTCGGCCGCCTCGGCGCTGGCGTCGACGTCGTCTCGGGCGGCGAACTGCGCCGCGCGCTTGCAGCCGGCATCCCGGCAAGCCGCATCATGTTCTCCGGCGTCGGCAAGACGCCGCAGGAAATGGATCTGGCACTGGAGGCCGGCATCTACTGCTTCAACGTCGAGTCCGAGCCGGAACTCGAAGTGCTCAACCAGCGCGCCGTGCGTGCCGGCAAGCGCGCCCATGTATCCTTCCGCATCAATCCGGATGTGGACGCCGGCACGCATGCGAAGATCTCGACCGGCAAGAAGGAAAACAAGTTCGGCATTTCGTGGGAGCGCGCCCGCGCCGTCTACGCCCATGCCGCAACCCTGCCCGGCATTCAGGTGACCGGCATCGACATGCATATCGGCAGCCAGATCACCGAGCTGCAGCCCTTCGACGCCGCCTTCAAGCTGCTGCGCGAACTGGTCGACACGCTCCGCTCCGACGGCCATTCGATCGATCACGTCGACATCGGCGGGGGCCTCGGCATTCCCTACAAGGACGACAACAATCCGCCGCCGCTGCCGGACGCCTATGCGGAAATCGTCAAGAGCCAGCTGCAGTCGCTCGGTTGCAAGATCGTCACCGAGCCGGGGCGGCTGATCGTCGGCAATGCCGGCATTCTGGTGACAGAAGTCATCTATGTGAAGGACGGCGGCGACAAGACCTTCGTCATCGTCGACGGTGCGATGAACGATCTCATCCGCCCGACCCTCTATGAGGCCTATCACGAGATCCGCCCGGTCCGCATTTCCGCCGCCAACGCGCCGCGCATCCGCGCCGACGTCGTGGGCCCGGTCTGCGAAACCGGCGACTATCTGGCGCTCGACCGCGAGATGGCGATGCCGAAGCCCGGCGATCTCTTCGCCATCAGCTCGGCCGGTGCCTACGGCGCCGTGCAGGCCAGCACCTACAATTCCCGGCTGCTTATCCCGGAAGTTTTGGTCAAGGGCGACCGTTTCCACGTCATCCGTCCGCGCCAGGACTATGATGCGCTGATCGGTCTTGATTCGGTGCCGGACTGGCTCGACTGAGCCGTCCTGCCGCAGAAACGGCAATCTGTGGATCGGCCGTGCAGACGATCACGATTGTGTATGCGCCCTCGTCTTCGCCACAAACGATGGTATCCTGAACGCAAGCGGAATAGGCGAAGCTGCGTGCTCTTTTGAGCGCGGCCGTCGCCTCACTATATTGGGTCAGCCACAAGCGTTGATGGGCGACCGAAAGGAAACTTGGGCGGATGACGCAATTCCGGCAGGATGAAACGCCACAACCGAAGCCGTTTTCGAGAACTCTGGCGCTGAAGAGATGGCTGGCGCGCGCCGTGCTGGTCGCCGAGCAGGTCCTTCCGCGCATCCTTCTGCCCGGCTCCGTCGCCCTTCTGTTTCTTGCCTTCGCCTGGTTCGGTTTCTTTCGCGCAGCGCCTTTCTGGCTGCATGCGGCGGCCCTCTTTGCTTTCGCCCTAGCCTTCCTCGCGTCCCTCGTTCCGCTCAGCCGGGTCCGCCTGCCCGCGAACGCCGATGCCGATCGCATGCTGGAAGAGCGCAACGCTCTGCCGCATCAGGCGATCCGCGTCCAGGACGATCGCCCCGCGACCGACAATCCCCTGGGTGAGGCGCTCTGGCGCGAACACCAGGCGCGCATGGCGCGGATGATCGGCGCGCTCGATACCGGCCTGCCGCGGCCCGATATCGCCAGGCACGATCCCTTCGCGCTCAGGGCCGTGCCGGTGCTTCTCGCCTGCGTCGCCTTTGCCTATTCCTATTCCAACCGCGCCGGACTGCTGAGCGATGCCTTCCGGCTGCCGCAGACGTCAATCGAGGCTGCCAATATCCGCGTCGATGCCTGGGTGACGCCGCCGCCCTATACCGGGCGGGCGCCGATCTTCCTGACGGGCAAGCCCGAAGCGACCGCGGTCGTGAATGAGGATGCCGGGACGATCACCATTCCCCAGTTCAGCGACATCACCGTCCGGATCACCGGTGCCGGCGCAGACGCGTCCGTGCGTTATGCGGAAACCCGTGCCAGCGAACCGATCGTCATTCCGGTGGCCGGCGAGAAGGCCGAGCAAAAACAGACCGAGCAGCAAGTGGGCGAAGCCGGGCCGAAGGTCGCCGAAGTGGCTGCAACCGAGCCGGCACGCAACGCGACCGCCGTCCGCAACCACGTCTACAAGGTCGTCAAGGACGGCGAACTCATCGTCGGCAGCCAGCGCTGGGCGTTCAAGATCACCCCGGACAGCGTGCCTCAAATCGCCTTTGACGGGATCCCTCATTCGACCGTCAACGCGGCGCTCGAAATCACGTTCACGGCCAACGACGACTACGGCATCGCCCAGGCCTGGGCTGAGATCAAGCCGCTCGAGGAACCGGCAGAAGGCGCCCGCGCGCTCTATCCACTGCCGGAGTACCGGCTCGATCTGCCGCGCCGCAATGCGCGCGAGGCAAAGGGCACGACCAGCCGGAACCTCAGCGAGCATCCGCTTGCCGGCAAGCGGGTAGAGGTGACGCTCGTCGCCCGGGATGCTGCCGGACAGGAGGGCCGCAGCCCGCCGCACGAGATGATCCTGCCTGCCCGCCAGTTCTCGCAGCCGCTTGCCGGTGCCGTCGCCGAGCAGCGTCAGGTCTTCGCGCTCAATGCCAACGACCTGCCGCGCGCCATCGATCTCAACGACGCCGTAACCTCGCTTGCCGAGGACTGGATCCCGAACCTCACCCATTTCCTGCTGTTGAAATCGGCGCGCGCCCGCATGGCGCTCGCCTATAACGACGACATGTTGCGCGATGCCGCCGGATACCTGTGGGAGATCGCGCTCGGGATCGAGGATGGCGACCTGTCGCTCGCCGAGCGCCGTCTGCGCGAAGCCCAGCAGGCGCTGTCGGATGCGCTGGAGCGCAACGCTTCGGACCAGGAAATCGCCAAGCTGATGCAGGAACTGCGCCAGGCGATGCAGCAATACATGCAGGCGCTCGCCGAGCAGGCGATGAAAAATCCGCGCATGACCGGCAAGCTCGACCCGAACAACATCCTGCGCCAGCAGGACCTCGAGAAGATGATGAACCAGATCGAGAACCTGGCGCGGTCGGGTGCGCGCGATCAGGCACAGCAGATGCTCTCGGAACTGCAGCGCATGATGAACAACCTGCAGGCTGGCCGCGGACAGCAGCAGATGGGCGAGCAGAACGACGCCATGCGCCAGCAGATGGACAAGCTCGGCAAGCTGATGCAGCAGCAGCAGCAACTGATGGACGAGACCTTCAAGTTCGATCAGGCCCTGCGCGACCGGATGCAGCGGGGCGACCCGCTGCAGGGCGAGGACAACGAACTCTTCGGTCAGGAAATGCCGCAGGATCCGGGGCAGCAGGGCGATCCGAACGGTCAGCCCAATCCGCTCGACGACATGACGGCCGAACAGCTGAAGGATGCGCTGAAGCAGCTGAAAGAGCAGCAGGACGCTATTGGAAAGCAGCTCGGCGAGCTGAACAAGGGCCTGGAAAGCATGGGCATCAAGCCCGGCAAGGGCTTTGGTGAAGCCAAGCGCGAAATGGACGGCGCTTCCGGCGCGCTCGGCAAGGGCCAGGGTGAACAGGCCGTTGGCAATCAGGGCCGCGCGCTACAGGCGCTGCGCCAGGGCGCCCAGGACATGATGAACCAGATGCAGGGCCAAGGTCAGGGCGGCCCTGGCATGGGCGTGCCGCAATACGGTCAAAACGGCCGCGATCCCCTCGGACGGCGGCAACAGAATCTCGGCCCGAATTTCGGCGACCAGGTCAAGGTTCCAGACGAGATCGATTCCCAGCGCGCGCGGCAGATCCTGGATGAGATTCGCCGCAGGCTCGGCGACAGCCTGTCGCCGGAGCAGGAGCGGCAGTACCTCGAACGCCTGCTCGACATGCGCTAAGCCGAGCATCCGCCCGGTTTCGGCCGCTTGCCCGATCACGGCAGAACATGACAACGCCCCCCGTCGCATCGAAATCGCTGCGACGGGGGGCGTTCTTGTTGCTGTAATGCAGGTCGGTGGGTCTGCCCGTCAGGCGGCCAGCGCCAGGGCGACTGCCTTGCGGATATCGGGAAGGGAAAAGGGCTTGGAGATGACGTCGACGATCTTGTCGGTGAGATCGTCCGCCCGCTCGCGCTGCTCGGCATAGCCGGTCATCAGCAGGATCTTCATGGCCGGAAAGGCGGCCGACGCTTGGTGCGTCAGCTCGATGCCATCCATCACGGGCATGCGGATATCGGAAAGCAGAAGGTCGAAGGCCTGGGCCTCCAGGCAAGCAAGGCCATCGGCCCCATCGCCCGCTTCGACCGTCTCGTGGCCGTCGAGCCTCAGGGCCCGCGCGACGAAGGAACGCAATGCATCCTCGTCCTCGGTAATCAGGATCTTCGCCATCATGGCCTCCGCGTTCGCTTCCGAGTCCGGCGTTCACGCCGGCACCCGCACCTGATCCAAAGGTACAGCGAGCGTGGATCATCGGGAGACACACTGGCGCTGCAGCGCCGCCGATCCTCGTCGAGAATCACTGCGGCACGCACCAAAACAACCAGTTTTTCGTTTGTGTTCGGTAAACGCCGAACGACTGGATTTCAGGGCGCATGCCCCAAAACGGGACGTTTACTCGGCGTCGCCGGTGACAACGCCGACAAACGGCAGCTCGCGGAAGGCATAGGCGACGTCCATGCCATAGCCGACGACGAAGTGATCGGGGCATTCGAAGCCGACATAATCCGCCTCGAGCTCGACCTTGCGCTTGACCCGCTTGTCGAGCAGCACCGCGATCGTCACGTTGCGGGCGCCGCGCTCGTACATCAGTTCCTTGGCAAAGCGCAGCGTGCGGCCGGATTCCAGAATGTCGTCGATCAGCAGAACGTCGCGCCCGTGCACGTCGCTGTCGATGTCCTTGGTGATCTTGACGCCCTGCGAAACGGTGCCGGTGCCGTAGCTCGACAGCGTGATGAACTCGACTTCCGGAGCGAGACCGGCCGTATGCATCGAGCGGATCAGATCGGCCGCGAAGATGAACGATCCTTTGAGCACCGCGATCACCAGCAGATCCTTGTGCGGGCCGTTGACGATCATTCCGGCAAGCTCGCTGTTGCGGGCAGCGATCGTTTCAGCCGTATAGAGAGGTTCGATATTCTTACCGCGAACAACGGGCATCAGGGCTTCTCCAGCGTTTCATGCGGAAGACCTCGGCCTTCCCGTTGCCGCCGCTTAGCACAATCAGCGGGCCGAAACACCGTTTTCGGCGAAGGAAACCGCGACTTCCGGCATTTTTCCACCTGCATAGGGCAGTCTCGTCATGAAATGACGGCTCTCACCGGGCGCGATGGCAGCCCCCTCGGGCATCACCCGCGTCGTCGTGACCTTGCGGCCGTTGGCGGTGATCTCCAGCACGACCTGCGGCAAACGCTGCTCGACATCGGAGCGATTGTCGATCGAGCCATAGACGGACAGCACGCGCATGCCACCGGAATAGTCGAGCCCGCTCTTGATGCCGGAAATCGCCAGCGGCTGGACGTCGGCCTGTCCGTCGCCGGCAAAGCCGACGATCGCCAGGAAGGACGCGAGCGCAACCCCCGCCACCATGCCCGCAAAGCGGCGTGCCGGCATGTCGCGAAGCCGCGTTTCGGCAAGACGAAGAAATCGGCCGCCGAGCGTCGGCTCCCGCTCCACGACCGTCAGCGTCGGCCGCCGCCGGCTGCCGGTCTTCGCATTTTCGTTGAACACCGGATATGGCGTGCGACGCGACGAGGCGGAAATCACCTCGAACTCCGCATCGACGAAGTCGGCGCGCCGCGGCGCTGTAGCCCCGTCGCGTCCGCCGCGCTCCGGCGGCAGGAAGTCGGTATAGGCGCTGCTGCTGGCGGACTTGGTCCGGAATGCCTGCATGATCATTTCCTCCTGTCCCGCAAGAGAACACGGCCGCAGGCGGCCGGCTTGGCTGCGAAACCCTCGGGCAATGGCGAGCCCCTTGCGGTGCAAGAACTAGGCATTGCGTCAAATCTTTCCGACACGTAAACCGGAATGGTTAATGTTTCGGAAAGACGTCGCGAAAGCGGCGCGTTTTCATGAAAAATTAACCGTCACTTAACCATGATTCCGCTGGCGGTTTTGCCTTTCCTGGCTGGTCGTCCTATGCGCGGAGGACCGGAACCGGCCATCGGTTGCAGGGCCGTAAGAGAGACTGGGCTGCCGCTTGATTCACTTTGAGAACGTCGGACTGCGCTATGGCATGGGACCGGAAATCCTCCGGGACCTGACCTTCGACATTCCACGCCGTTCGTTCCAGTTCCTGACGGGCCCGTCGGGTGCCGGCAAGACGACACTGCTGCGGCTTCTTTTCCTCTCGCTGCAGCCGACACGCGGCCTGATCCGGATGTTCGACCGGAACATTTCGTCGATCCCGCGCGAGGAATTCCCGATGCTGCGCCGGCGCGTCGGCATCGTCTTCCAGGATTTTCGCCTGCTCGAACATCTCACAACCTACGAGAACGTTGCGTTGCCTTTGCGCGTGCGTGGCAAGGAAGAGGCGAGCTACCGGGCCGACGTGATAGAACTCTTGAAATGGGTGGGACTTGGCGAACGCATCAATGTGCTGCCGCCGGTGCTTTCCGGTGGCGAAAAACAGCGCGCGGCCATCGCTCGGGCACTGATCGACCGGCCGGAGATCCTGCTTGCCGACGAGCCGACTGGCAACGTCGACCCACCGATGGCAAGGCGCCTGCTCAATCTCTTCCTCGAGCTCAACCGGCTCGGCACGGCGGTCGTTATCGCCACCCACGATCTGTCGTTGATGGACCAGGTGGAGGCGCGGCGCATGATCCTTTCGCAAGGGCGGCTCGACATCTATGAGTGACAGCCACACGAAACGCCAAAAGGACGTGCCCGAACAGGCACCGGAGCAACAGCGCCGGACCGAAATGCGCGTGCGCCCGACCGGCCCGATCGTGCCGTCGAGCAATGTGTCCGGCAATGCGCTGATGTGCGTCATCGCCATCATGTCGTTCCTCGCCTGCCTGACGCTCGGCGGCGTCAGCATGGTGCGAGCCACGGCCCAGAGCTGGCAATCGCAGATCTCCCGCGAGATCACCATCCAGATCAAGCCCGACGACAACCTCGACATGGAAAAGGCGCTCGCGGATGCGCGCGACCTGGCGCTGACCTTCAGCGGTACGACGGACGGCAAGATCGTCGACCGGGCCGCAACCGCCCGCCTGCTCGAACCCTGGCTCGGCGAGGGCCTCGATCTCGACGAGTTGCCCGTCCCGCGCCTCGTCATCATCACCATCGACGAAAACAACCCGCCCGACTTTGCGGCCATGCGCAAGGCGCTGACCGAAATCATCCCGCAGGCTTTCCTCGACGACCACCGCACCTGGGTCGACCGGCTGGTCGCCATGGCCAACACCACGGCGATGATCGGCACCGGCATCTTGGCGCTGGTCTTCTCCGCCATGGTGCTGACGGTGGTCTTCGCCACACGCGGCGCGCTGTCAGGCAACCGCCACATCGTCGAGGTGCTGCATTTCGTCGGTGCCGAAGCCGGCTTCGTCGCGTCGGAATTCCAGAAGCATTTCTTGAGGATCAGCCTCAAGGGCGCCGGCGCCGGCGGCCTGCTCGCGGCACTTTTCTTTGCGCTGGCGGGGTTCTGGCAGTCGCGGACCCTGGCGACCCCCGAGACGGATCAGGCCACCGCCCTCTTCGGAACCTTCACCATCGGTTACGGCGGCTATCTCGGCATCGCCGCGATCATCGTCGTCATCGCCATCCTGACGACGGTTACGGCGCGGCTGACGGTGACCCGCACGATCTACGAAATCGACCTCATCCGTTCGGACCCCGGCCGTACCGACCTCTACCAAAGCTGAGCCGCCTGATGTTTCGCCGCCACTCGATCTATTCCTTGCCGCAATCTGCGGCTATGTGAAGAGAATCATGATGGCGCGAGAACTACGCGGGAACGGAATGGCCGGAGGAGACAAATGGCACGGGAAAGCCGACGATCGCCGGCGGTCCCGCAGTCTCCTGCGCAAAATCCTCCGCCGAACCTTCTTCGTCCTGCTCCTGCCGCTGGCAATCCTGATCGCCGCCTTCCTGAATTTTGCCGACACGGTGGCGTCGCTGCAGCCGCCCGGCCATCCCAAGGCCGATGCGATCGTGGTCCTCACCGGCGGCTTCCAGCGCATCGACCAGGCGGTCGATCTATTGAAAGGCGGCGCCGGCAAGCGCCTGCTGATCTCCGGGGTTCACCCGACGACGACAGGCAGCCAGATCCGCCGCAACACCCAGAGTTCGGCCGATCTTTTCAAGTGCTGCGTCGACATCGGCCATGAGGCGATCGACACCATCGGCAATGCGACCGAAGCGGCGCAGTGGATCCGCGATCGTGGCTACGCGACCGTGCTCGTCGTCACCAACAATTATCACATGCCGCGAAGCCTGCTGGAGCTTCGCCGCGCCCGGCCGGAAACGGAGTTCATCCCCTACCCGGTCGTCAACTCCGATCTGAAGACGACAAACTGGCTGCGCAATCCGATGGTGCTGAAGTCGATCCTTCTGGAATTCGGCAAGTATACGGTGGCGTCGATACGCGACCTCGCCGGCGCCCGCCCGACCAGCGGCCTGCGCACCGATGCCTCGCGCGCGACACCCGCCGAAGAATAGGCCGTCAGGAACGCCCTTCCCCGCTGCAAAGTGAAACAGAGCAGTTTTCCTTCAGCACTTAATCGTGTAGGCAGCGATCAACCGGCTCAAAGACGCCGGTCCCCTTGAGACCTCGCCTACGAGAGCGTGCCTGATGATCGTCTTGCGTTCGATCCTTTTCAACGTGGTGTTCTACGCCAATCTGATCGTGCAGATGATCGTGCTGACCCCGATCTACTTCCTGCTGCCGCGCAAGAAGGCGTGGTTCGTGCCGAAGAACTGGGTTCGCAGCAACCACTGGCTCCTGGAAAAGATGGTCGGCACGACTTTCGAAATCGAAGGCCTGGAGAACATTCCGAACGGCCCCTACATCTTCGCGCCCAAGCACCAGTCCTTCTGGGACGCCTACGCGCTGCTGCCGTGGCTGAACGACCCCTTCTACATCCTGAAGCGCGAACTGACCTGGATCCCGCTCTTCGGCTGGTACATCCTCAAGCAGCGCATGGTGCCGGTGAACCGCGCGGCGCGCGGCAAGGCGATGACCAGCGTCATGGATCGCACCAAGCAGGAAATGGCGACGGGCCGCGAGCTCATCATCTACCCGGAAGGCACCCGCCGTCCGCCGGGCGCGCCGCCGGAATACAAGTACGGCATCGCCCGCCTCTATCGCGATCTGAACGTGCCGGTCGTACCGGTCGCCATGCATCCGGGCCTGTTCTGGCCGCGCCGCAAGTTCCTGCGCTTTCCGGGCCACTTCAAGGTCCGCATCCTGCCGCCGGTCGAGGCCGGCATGGACCCGGACGCTTTCCTCAAGAAGCTTGTCGAGGTAACGGAAAAGGCCAGTGACGAGCTGCTTGTGGAAACGGTGAAGGCCAATCCGCACGTACCGCTGCCGCCGACCGCCGAACAGCGGATGAAGGAACTGAAGGCCGAAGGCCGGGCCTGATCCTTCAGGGCCCTGCCGGATGCGGCGCCTGCCGCAGCAATCCGACCACCTCTTCCAGCCAATGATCGCGGATGCCCATTTCCTTGAGATGGGCGAGCGTATTGAACACGTATTCGCTGTTCGGCCCGGATTTTCCGGTCGAAACCGAGACGATGCCGGCCGCCTCCGCAGTCGTCAGCGCGCCCGCATACTGGACATGGCCGCGATCGATGACATAGGCGAGCGCCGGCACGCGGCGGCCGTCGGCGAGCAGCACCGGCATGGTGCGCTCCTTGTAGACGTGGGTCACCAGTTCGCGCTCGCGCAGATAGTCGACGACATCGGCCTGCTGTCCGCGTTGGACGCGAAATGCCGTCCCGATGCAGGAGCCGCCACGGTCGAGCCCGAGCACCAGCCCCGGCCGCTGCTCGGTGCCGCGGTGAACCCAGGAACGCACGCAGAGCGAGCGGCGAAATCCGAAGGCGCGCGCCGTCAGCTTCTCCTCGAACGCAAAGCCCGGGTTCCACATCAGCGAGCCGTAGCCAAAGACCCAAAATTCGTCCATATCCACTGTCATTCAACCCGCGCTGCTGTTCTCACTGCCGAATCACGATCGGTCGCGTGGGACGGTGAGCCATTTCGGTTTCTACGGCACAGCATCCCGGCACGAAAGAGACAAGCTCGTCCTCCTGCGGCCGAAGGAAAGAATAGTTTTGCGGATCGACGGCGCCACCCGAAAGGCAGCCTCCATCCTGTTTTGAGTGAGGTACCCGCGCCCATGTCGGCCACCGCAGTCTCCAACCCATCGCCGGTCAGCCGGAAATTCCGCTGGCTCATGGCAGGCATCGTGCTTGTCACCGGCGTTTATTCAGCCGGCTGGTTCTTTGCCGCCGACCAGATCGAGAAGCGGCTAACGACCCGCCTCGCCGAAGGACAGGCGGCCGGCCTCGGCGGCGAATGCACCAACATGGACGTGCGTGGCTTCCCGTTCCGCATCGGCCTCTTCTGCGACAAGGTGCATCTCGACGACACCCGCAACGGCACCTCGGCTTCCTTTGGAGCACTGAGGACCGCCGCCCAGGTCTACCAGCCCGGCCATGCGGTGATCGAGCTCGATGGCCCGGCCGAGATCCGGGCTTCCCCTGGCCTCAACGTGTTTGCCGACTGGACGCTGCTGCATGCGAGCGTGCGCGC
This sequence comes from Ensifer sp. PDNC004, assembly GCF_016919405.1. Classification (NCBI taxonomy): domain Bacteria; kingdom Pseudomonadati; phylum Pseudomonadota; class Alphaproteobacteria; order Hyphomicrobiales; family Rhizobiaceae; genus Ensifer; species Ensifer sp. PDNC004. Next base: position 3,670,054 of record NZ_CP070353.1, on the reverse strand, counting down.
GACCCTGTCCGGTGTCGACCAAACGTCGCTCACCTACGACAACCTCACCGGCCGCTTGCGCCTTCCGCTCTCCGGCGACGGCCTCGGCTTCGGCGCCAGCCACGGCGAAGTGCACCTGCGCCAGAACGGCGCGGACCTCGACGCCGCCTTGAGCGTCGACAAGCTCGACGTTCGGCCCGAAGAAGGCCCGAGCCTCGCGCCGCCGGCGACCGTCGCCGCCGACCTGACCTTCACCGACCGGGCCGGGTGGATGACGGCCCCGCCGACGCCGGAGATGTTTCGCGGCAGCAAGGGCGAACTGCGCCAGCTTACCCTCGACCTCGGCTCCGGCATGAACGCCAAACTTTCCGGGCCGTTCTCGGTCAACAATCAGGGGCTGATTTCCGGCGAGTTCTCGCTGACGATGACCAACATCGAAGCCTGGCGCGCCAATCTGGTCACCCTGATCCCGGATGACGCCAATCTCGTCGACAACACCGCCAACATGCTGAAGGCGCTCGCCAACGGCAAGAACGAGGCGAACGTGAAGCTCAACGTGCGCGACGGCACGGCGTTCCTCGCCTTCATCCCGATCGGCGTCCTGCCGACCCTCTAGGCCACGGGTATAAACCGCACAGGAAGGAAGACCGCTCCACGGTCTTCCCCGGCCTGCTCAAGGCTATTTCTGGTCCATGGCATGGCGGCCGAAGTCCGGCATCGCCGTGTCCTGGCCTGCCTGGATGATCGAGCGGCGAATGGCCCGGGTGCGGGTAAAGAGATCGAACAGCTTGTCGCCGTCGCCCCAGCGGATCGCCCGCTGCAGATAGGCAAGATCTTCCGAAAACCGCGCCAGCATCTCCAGGATCGCATCCTTGTTGTGCAGGCAGACGTCGCGCCACATGGTGGGGTCGGATGCCGCCAGGCGCGTGAAGTCTCGGAAGCCCGAGGCGGAGTATTTGATGACTTCGGATTCGGTAACGGTCTCGAGATCGTCCGCCGTGCCGACGATGTTGTAGGCGATGATGTGCGGCAGGTGCGAAACGATCGCCAGCACCTTGTCGTGGTGTTCGGCGTCCATCTCCTCGACCATCGAGCCGAGCGTTTCCCAGAAAAGCCTGAGCCGCGCCACCGCTTCGCCGTCAGCGCCTTCCGGCGGCGTCAGGATGCACCAGCGGCCGCGGAAGAGCCCGACGAAGCCCGCATCCGGACCGGAATGCTCGGTACCGGCGATCGGGTGCCCCGGCACGAAATGCACATTCTCGGGCAAATGCGGCGCCATCTGCGCGATCACAGAGCCCTTGGTCGAGCCGACGTCGGTGACGATGGCGCCCGGCTTCAGATGCGCTGCGATCTCGGCGGCAACCGCGCCGGACGCGCCGACCGGGACCGACACGATGACGAGGTCCGCATCGCGAACGGCATCGGCGGCCGACAGCGTATAGCGATCGCCGAGCCCGAGTTCCTGCGTCCGCTTCAGCGTCGCCTCGCTGCGCGTCGAGACGACGAGCGTGCCGGCAAGCTGCTTCTCGCGGATTTCGCGCGCGATCGACGAACCGATGAGACCAATGCCGATAAGGGCGATCGTTTCAAACTGCTGAGCCATTATTTCCGTCCCATGAATTCGGTCAGCGCCGCGATGACGCCTTCGTTGGCTTCTTCAGAGCCGATGGTCATGCGCAAGGCATTGGGAAAGCCGTAGCTGCGGACCGCCCTCAGGATAAAGCCGCGGTGGGTCAGGAACGCGTCGGCCTCCTCCGCCCGCTTGCCGGGCTCGTCGGGAAAATGGATCAGGACGAAATTCGTGACCGAGGGCGTGATGCGAAGACCGATCGCGGCGAGCGCTTCGGCAACGCGGGCAAGCCAGGTGAGGTTGTGATCAACCGCCGTTGCGACAAAGGCCTGGTCACGGATCGCCGCAGCACCCGCCGCGATGGAGGGCGCGCTGAGATTGAAGGGGCCCCGGACCCGGTTGACGGCGTCGATCACCTCCGCCGGCGCATACATCCAGCCGATCCTGAGGCCCGCGAGACCATAGATCTTCGAGAAGGTGCGGGTCATCACCACGTTGCGGCTGGCCGAAACCAGCTCCAGCCCGGCGGCATAGTCGTTGCGGCGCACATATTCGGCATAGGCCGCATCGAGAACCAGGAGCACGCCGTCCGGCAGGCCCGCATGCAGCCGGCGCACTTCGTCGACGGGGATATAGGTGCCGGTCGGATTGGCGGGATTGGCGAGAAAGACCATCTTGGTCCGCTCGGTCACGGCCGCCAGAATGGCATCGACGTCGACGCGCGCATCCCTTTCCTTGACGGTCACGGGCGTCGCGCCCGACGCCAGGATCTCGATCTTGTAGACCAGGAACCCGTGCTCCGTGATGATGCCCTCGTCACCGGGACCAAGATAGGTGCGGCAGACAAGAGCGAGCAATTCGTCGGAACCGTTGCCGCACATGATGTTTGCCGGGTTGAGCCCGTGAACCGCGCCGATCGCTTCACGCAGCGCCTTGGCCTGACCATCCGGATAACGCTCCAGATTGAAGGCCGCCGCCTGGAAGGCTTCGATCGCCTTCGGGCTGGCACCGAGCGGTGTCTCGTTCGACGACAGCTTATGCACCTTGGCGACACCCGGCGCATGCTCCTTGCCCGGTACATAGGCGTCGATATCGAGGATGCCGGAACGCGGCTCAGGGCTCTTCGAAGCAAGGCTCATCGGGTCAGCTTTCTATGGCCATCAAGGTGCACAGCGACCTTTCTCGCGCCTTGGGAGGCGCGGGGCGCTATGGCAGGAAAAGAGGTCAAGCCATTACCGGCGCAAGCGGCTTTTGTCGAGGGTCCGCCGCCTGGACGTAAGCCTTATCGGGTGAGGCGTGGCTGTTCGCGCGTGCTCGGCACGCCCTGTGGCGCCAGCACCGGCACGAAGACGCGGCGGGACGCGCGGGCTGCGACCGGCAGCCCCTGGTAAAGCCGCTTCTGCGCCTCGACGACGATGACGCCGGAAAAGACCGGCCAGAGCCAGCGGCCGAGCCGCTCGAAGCCCCGCCGCAGCCGCAGGATCGCCCGGAGCTTCGACGGCGGGAAGAACAGCGCGTCGGCCGTAGCCCCCGGCGTGAAGTTTGTCTCGCGCAACAGCGCCGTCAGCTGCCCGCGCGAATAGGGCCGGCCGGAACCGAAGGGCGTATGCTCCATGCGTGCCCAGACGCCGCGCCGGTTGGGCACGACGATCACGAGCCGCCCGCCCGGCGCCAGCACCCGCCAGATCTCCTTCATCGTCTCGCGCGGACTTTCGGCGAATTCCAGCGAATGCACCATCAGCACCCGGTCGATCGACGCGTCCGGCAGCGGCAACTCCTCGTCGAACACCAGCGCCGTCGAGGAAAGCTCGGCGACCGGCCAGTTCACCGCACCCTGACCCGCGGGCATGAAGGCGAAGGTGCGCTCCGTGTCCTTGCGGAACCGTTCGAGATAGGGAACGGCATAACCGAGGCCGACCAGCCGCTCGTCCGGCAGGCGCGCCCAGACGGACGAAAGCGCCATGGTGACGGATTGCTCCGCCATCCGGCCAAGCTCGGAGTGATAGAATTCGCGAAGATCGACAATATCGGTATGCATTCGCAACATGTTAGCTTCGAAGCGGTAGACTTCAAGGTAAGGCTCGCTACATTCGGCAGCATCTCCCCTTTCGCGACCGGAGGACCTGCCATGGCCGCGCTCGAACTCGATCTTTTCCTCTGCCGCACCGACAATTTCGGCGTGCTGATCCACGACCCCGAAAGCGGCCTGACCGCCTCGATCGATGCGCCCGAGGAGGCGCCGATCCTGGAGGCGCTGGAACGCCGCGGCTGGACGCTCACCCATATCTTCACGACGCATCATCATGGCGACCACGTCGCGGCCAATGACGCATTGAAAGCCCGCTTCGGCGCAACCATCGTGGGTCCGTTCAGCGAGGCCGCAAAAATTCCGGGCCTCGACAAGACCGTGCGCCATGGCGACCGCTTCGACTTTGCAGGCCGCGCCATCGAGGTGATCGAGACGCCGGGCCATACCGCCGGCCATATCTGTTTCCATTTCCCAGAGGACAAGCTTCTCTTTGCCGCCGACACGCTGTTTGCGCTCGGCTGCGGTCGACTGTTTGAGGGGACGCCGTCGACCATGTGGCAGTCTCTGAGCCGGCTGATGGCGTTGCCGGACGACACGACCGTCTATTTCGGACACGAATACACGCTCTCCAATGCCCGCTTCGCGGTCACGGTCGACCCTGAGAATGCCGAACTCAAGGCGCGCGCTGCCGAGATCGAGGAAATCCGCTGCGACGGCGGCTTCACCGCACCGACGACGATCGGCCTGGAAAAACGCACAAACCCGTTCCTGCGCGCCGCCGATCCCGGCATTCGCGCCCATCTCGGCATGCGAGACGCCGACGATGCCGCCGTCTTTGCGGAAATCCGCAAGCGGAAGGATAATTTCTGATGGCTGCGGCGCAGACGGCTGCAGAGGTCATCGCGGCGCTCGGTCTGGCGCGCCATCCGGAGGGCGGCTGGTACATCGAAACCTTCCGCGATAAGGCCGGCGGCCCGCGGAGCCATTCGACGGCGATCTATTATCTGCTCGAGCGTGGCGACCGTTCACACTGGCACCGCGTCCGCGATGCTGTCGAGATCTGGCACTACTACGCCGGCGCGCCGCTCGAACTCAGCATCGCCGAGGACGGGAAACCCGCCGCGACGCTGCGGCTTGGGCCTGATATCCGGGAGGGCGAGCAGCCGCAGGGGATCGTCCCGGCCAACTGGTGGCAGTCGGCCGCGTCATTGGGTGATTGGACGCTGGTCGGCTGCACGGTCGCGCCGGGCTTCGATTTTGCCGCGTTCGAGATGGCAACCCCCGACTGGCAGCCGCCAACCCGATAGCCGTCTTTCGGGCTACTCCGCCGGCTGGGTGGCTGCGGCATCCTTGCGCAAGATCAGATCCTGGGCGGCGAGCACCGCGCCGCCGGTGACGAACAGGCAGGCGAGCGCAATGCGCCAGGACGGCTCGGCAAAGCCGAAGAGGATCAGGATCAGCGTCGAGAGCACCGGTGCCGCATAGCTCGAAACGCCGAGAAGCTGGATGTTGCCGTTCTTCACCCCGAAGTCCCAGGCATAGAAGGCCGCCCCGACCGGCAGGAGGCCGAGGCCAGCGACTGCCAGCCATTCGAAGGTCGTTTCCGGCCAGACCGTCGTTTCGAGCGCCAGGTGACAGACGAAGGAGAGGATCGAGGTCGCAAGGCAGAAACCGGTGACCACATCGGTGGAGACCGCCTCGAAGCGGCGGGTGATCAGCGAATAGCCGGACCAGGTAAAGGCGCAGAGGAAGGCCGCGCCATAGCCGATGAGATAGGCATCGTCGAAGGCCACACCATTGCGCGCGACGATCAGGATCGTGCCGGCAAGGCCCGCCAGCGCACCGGTGATGTGATACCAGCGCAGCCGCTCACCCGGCAGCAGTGCCGAACCGACGACGATCAAGAGCGGCCAAAGATAGGCGATCAGACCTGCTTCCACGGCCGGCGCATTGCGCAGCGCCGTGAAGTAGAGGAAGTGATAGCCGAACAGGCCGGCAATGCCGGTGATCCAGACCTTCGCCGGTTGCTTGAGCAGCGCCAGGCGCTCCGGTTTCGCTGCCAGCACCGCAAGACCGGGCAGGCTGCCGATCAGGAAACAGATCGCCGAAAGCTGAAATGGCGGCATCTTGCCCGATGCGGCCGTGAACAGCGCAAGCAGCGACCACATCAGGATGGCCGAAAAACCGATTAGAGTTGCCTTGAGTTTCATTGTCGTCCCCTGGCGCGATTTCTCTAACGGAAACCTGCGCCGTCAAAATCACGGTGCTTGGTGGTATTTAACCTTTTAGTTGCACGCGATCGCGCGTCAACCACCAAATCGCGTCGCCGAGACCGTGACCGGTCCGAGCTTGGTGGGGATGCGGACATAGACGGGAGCATAGACGTTCACGGTCGGCGCCTTGGCGAACCAGATCTCCATCGTCTGCAGACGCCGCAGATACTCGACGTCTTCGCGGCCCTTCTTGTAGCCGGCCTTCGGCACGAAGCGGATGCCGCAGACGATCACCTCGCCTTCGAAGCCTTTCGTCTTGAAAGGCCTGGTGCCCTTCGGCGAAAGCTTGATGTCGAGCCGCGACTCGCCGTCGAAGATCGGCAGCGTGTTGGGGCAGACGCGCGCCTCCGCGGGAATGATCAGGCCCGAGAGCGGATCGAGCACGTTGCGCATGTCGCGCGAGGTGACCGGCACCCAGTTCTTCGGCAAGGGCGTTCGCTTCGGCGTCATGCTCGCATGCACAACATTGCCGTTGCGGTAGGTAACGCTGATCGCCCGGCTCTTGGAACCGCTGCGATAGGACATGGAATACTGCGAGGCGCGCAGGTAATCCTTGTCGACGACGCCGGAAACCTGCGTCTGGCCGGACGTGCGGCTGAGGATATCGAGCAGGCCCGCCGATTTCAGCGTCCCCGATATCGTGTAACGATTCTTCTGAACCTCGGTGTGGAATGAGGCGCGCGCCACCGGCAGACCGGCCAGCGAGATGCTGTAATCCGTCAGATGTTCGACATCGGCGGCCGATGATGCTGTGGAAAACAAGACCGCGGAAAGCAGCATTGCCCCGCGAAAACCATTTCGCAACTTCATGCCCGAAGAAATCCATCACTTGAATATTGCCGCAATACCCTGAAATGCAGGGTGTTTACGGCTTTTCTGCGCCCATTTCGCTGCCGCCGGCTACGCGGTCGGTCCGATTACTGAACCAAACCTCCGTGTGTCCTCGATTAAGAAATAGCGCATAGCAAAACCGCTTGGAATGGGTCTCGTGAGGCATTATTCTTGCCCAGACAGCGCTTCGGATGTGAAGAACTGCCGGGAAAATCCGCGGTTTTCCGAGAATGCAAGAGGTTTGGCTTGACGGACGAGCCGTCTCTGACTATAGAACCGCGACTTTCCAATAATGGCCAATAGGAACGCGGCCTGGGCTCTGGGCCCGCTACCGCATTGTCCGCCGGCGATAAAAGAGAATAGGTGTACTATGTCCCGTAGTTGCGAATTGACCGGCAAAGGCGTCCAGTCGGGCAACAATGTAAGCCACGCCAACAACAAGACCAAGCGCCGGTTCCTCCCGAACCTGTGCAACGTCACGCTGATTTCCGATGCTCTCGGCCAGCGCTACCGCTTGCGCGTTTCCGCAGCAGCTCTCCGCTCGGTTGAACACCGTGGCGGCCTCGACGCCTTCCTGCTGAAGTCGGACGAGAACGAGCTGAGCATGCGCGCTCGCCTGCTGCGTCGCCAGATCGTCAAGAAGGTTGCTGAAGCCGCCTAATCGGCGCCAGCGCACCGTCTTTGACACGCGTTTAAAAGGCTTGCGGGTTTATCCGGCAAGCCTTTTTCTCGTGCGCGCGTTTCTTAACCGATACGCGCTTTTGCCTTCATCGGCCGGGTGCACTACCCTGCTTTCATCCCTCTAGCTGGTGGCATACCCCAGGATAAAAAAATGCTGATCAACCGCACGTTCTTCGTCTATGTCGCGCTGATGACCCTCGTGGTCGTCGCCTCGAATATCCTCGTTCAGTTTCCGCTGCCAGGCTCGATTGCCGGCATGCAGCTCGGCGATCTCCTGACCTGGGGCGCCTTCAGCTACCCCTTCGCCTTCCTGGTGACCGACCTTACCAACCGCCAGTTCGGGCCGCGCATCGCGCGCCGTGTGGTGGTCGCAGGCTTCGTCGTCGCCATCCTGCTCTCCTTCGTCGCCGCCACGCCGCGCATCGCGATCGCCTCAGGCTCGGCCTTCCTGTTCGGTCAGCTGCTGGACATCTCGGTGTTCAACAAGCTCCGCCGTCAGAGCTGGTGGCATGCGCCGCTGGCAGGCTCGCTGATCGGCTCGGCGCTCGATACCGCAATGTTCTTCTCCTTTGCGTTCGCACCGTTCTTCGCGTTCTTCGGCCCGAACGACAGCTTTGCGCTGGAAACCGCGCCGCTGCTCGGCGTGCTCGCGGCTGAAGCACCGCGCTGGATCTCCTGGGCGATCGGCGACCTGAGCGTGAAGATCCTCTGCGGCCTCGTCATGCTGCTCCCCTATGGCGCGCTGATGAGCATCGTGAAGCCCATGCCCGCAGCGGAAAAGCAGGCGGCCTGAAGGCCGCTTGGCGGCAAGCCTCGGCCCGCGCCCAAGGGGTGACCGGGCATCGATTGCCGGGCGCGGGGAAGAGCGGCAGCCGCCCTTCCCCGCGCCGCGCCTGCTAGCGCTGCCTCAGGAGCATCTGCGCGTTTTCGAATGGCAGCCCCTCGTCGTCTTCCGGCCGCCGGGTCTGTTCTTCAAAGCCGAGCTTCTCGTAGAAGGCATAGGCCTGTGCGTTGGCCGTGTAGACCTCCAGGCGGAGCTGCCCCTTCAACCGCAGGGCATGCGAAACCAGCAAGCGGCCGATGCCGGCACCCTGGTGTCGCGGCGACACGAACAGCCCGCCGATGAAATCGTCGAGCAAACTGACGAACCCGGCCGGTTCGCCGCCGCGGGTGGCGACCCATGTCTCTGCGTTCGGCAGATAGACGGTCTCGATCAGTACGCGCTGTTCGCGCAACCGCGCTTCGCCGACAAATGCGTGCGCCGTGATCGAGGCCTCGAACCAGATGGCCGACAGTTCTTCCATATCCGCAGCCCGGTAGGCGCGGATCATTACATCCATATTTTTCATGGTTTTTCCGTTCAATAGATATGCGTCAAGAGGGACGCCTGCTGGGCGCCTTGAACAACCGCAAATGCGGGTAAATTTTCAGCCTCTGCGCATAAATCTCCTTCAACGGACAATCGGCCAATAGGCCTTTGCCGAGACGCGGTCAAGCATCGTGCCGGCCGATCCGCGGCTTAGCCACGCGAGACGGCCCGATCGTCCGCCGGTTCTTGACCGGATCTCCGCACGACCGGGCGGAGATCCGCCTTTCAGGCGTTGGCTTACTGCGTCAGCGCGGTGTTGAGCCGGAACTCCAGCATCAGGTTGCGCTCCAGGATCGAATGGTTGTCGTCGGAAACGACGATGACCCGCACTTCGCCGTCGGGGCGCACGACGACGTCGAGGCCCTCCATGTTGTCGATCTGGTAGCGCATGTCCGCCTCCAAGACGACGTCGCCGTCGACGACCGCACCGGGCTTGATCCTGTCGCCAGGGATCCGGCGGATCTGCATGCCGAGCCCCGAACCGAAGGAGAAACGCCGCTCCAGGAGAAGCAGGTCGCCGTTCGGCAGGAAGGCGCCATCGGTCGCCGCATAGGGATCCTTGCGCACGACGCTGAATGCGCCGCGTTGCGGTCCGTCCAGGATGCCGGCAAGAAGATTGTCCGCCTTGTCGACACTGCGCTCGGCAATGGCGATCATCGCGCCTGCAAGCGGGCTGTCTTTCGGCGAGACGGCAATCGTTTCGATGCCGGCATTGCTGCGCAGCTCGCTGATCGGGAACGGCAATGCCAGGCTTCCGATCGGCTTCGAGCCGGCAAAGCCCGGATCCGGGTAGATGTCGATGCGATGGGCCTGCTCGTAACTGACGATCGCCTGGCCGTCACGAAGAGCAAGCCCTTCCGAATCCACCTTCCATTTCGCAAGGCCCACATCGCCGTTGCGATCCGCCATCGGTGTGGCGGTCAGGTTGGTGATCCCAGAAAGCCTCCCCTGCTCGTCACGGGTCACGGCCCCTTCCAGCCAGTGGCCAGTGTCCATGACGGCGACGAAAGAGCTGCCGTCATGACGAAAACGGATCGCCGAGACGGCGCCGAACAAAGGATTTGACGAGGTCATCTCCAGACCGCCGAGAAACTCCAGGGCGCCGAACCGGGTGGCGCTGGAGCCGACCTCGAAAGAGCTGATCTGACGGCTGCGGATCGGCAAGTCTTCACTATCGGAAGCGGACCATGCCGGGTAGGCCGAGGCCAAGAGGAAAAGGGCAAGGAGACCGCGGCCAAGCATCAAGAGAAGTACCTTCAGGGGAGCATCGGGAATGAAGCGGCGTGCGAACATAGCAACGCCACCAGGCATTGTCGCTTGGTAGACTGTAAAACTATGTCCGTAAATTGACTTCGGCCACCAGCGATGCGTGCAGGCGCTGATTGGCAGCTCGGAGGCGATGTTCCACCGCCCCCAAGCGGGAAGGATCACCCGGCGCGGCGAAGACGCGAGGGACCACGGCGCTGGCTTTCGTCCTCGAAGAGTGCGGCCAGCTGCTCGGTCATCGCGCCGGCGAGCTCGTCGGCATCGACGATGGTGACGGCGCGGCGATAGTAGCGCGTCACGTCGTGACCGATACCGATCGCCAGGAGCTCCACCGGCGAGCGCGTTTCGATCTGCTCGATGACCGCGCGCAGGTGCCGCTCAAGATAATTCCCGGGATTGACCGACAGCGTCGAGTCGTCGACCGGCGCACCGTCGGAAATCATCATCAGGATGCGGCGCTGTTCGCGCCGCGCCATCAGCCGCTCATGCGCCCAAATCAGCGCCTCGCCGTCGATGTTTTCCTTGAGCAGGCCTTCCCGCATCATCAGGCCGAGATTGCGGCGTGCCCGGCGCCACGGAGCGTCGGCAGACTTGTAGACGATGTGGCGCAGGTCGTTGAGGCGACCCGGAGCCTGTGGCTTGCCGCTGGCGAGCCACTTCTCGCGTGACTGCCCGCCCTTCCAGGCTTTGGTGGTGAAGCCGAGGATCTCGACCTTGACGCCGCAACGCTCGAGCGTGCGCGCCAGGATATCGGCGCAGGTGGCGGCAACCGTGATCGGCCGGCCGCGCATCGAACCGGAATTGTCGATCAGCAGCGTCACCACCGTATCGCGGAAGTTGGTGTCCTTCTCGCGCTTGAAGGAGAGCGGCTGCATCGGATCGATGATGATGCGCTGAAGCCGTGCGCTGTCGAGGTAGCCCTCTTCGAGATCGAACTCCCAGGAACGGTTCTGCTGCGCCATCAGGCGCCGCTGCAGCCGGTTGGCGAGCCGGCCGACCGCACCCTGCAAGTGGGCGAGCTGCTTGTCGAGGAAGGCGCGCAGCCGGTCGAGTTCGGCTTCGTCGCATAGTTCTTCGGACGCGATGGTCTCGTCGAACTCACGGGTGAAGACGGCGTAGTCGACCTTCTCGTTGAAGTCGGCAAACGGCTGGTTCGGACGCTTGACCTCGCCGGGCGTTTCGCTGTCTTCGTCACCCTCGTCCTGGAGATCGTCGTCGGAGATCTCCGCGCCGTCCATCTCGCCTTCTTCCATCTGCTCTTCGGCAGCCTGGTTTTCATCGGCAGGGGCAGCGTCGTCGCCGGCTTCCTCGTCGCTGGCGTTCTCGTCCTGCTCCTGACTGCGCGGCTGGTCTTCGTCGGTTTCGCTTTCCTGCTCGTCCGGCTCGTTGTCGTCGTCACCGTATTTCTCGGCGACGTCCATCGAGGTCAGTATGTCGCGAACGACACGGGCGAAAGCCTGCTGGTCGTTGATCGTCGAGGACAGGTTCTGGATATCGCCGGACGCCTTGCCTTCGATGAACTCGCGCCACAGGTCGAGCACCTTGCCGGCGGATGCCGGCGGCTTCTGGCCGGTCAGCTTCTCGCGCACCAGCAGCGCCACGGCCTCGCCGAGCGGGGCGTCGGCCTGCCGCTCGATCGTTGCGAAATTCGCCTTGGCGTATTTCTCTTCGAGCATGACGTTGAGGTTCTTGGCGACACCCGCCATGCGCAGCGAACCGATCGCCTCGACACGCGCCTGCTCCACCGCATCAAAGATCGCGCGGGCGTCTGCCCCTTGCGGCGACATGGTCGCGTGGATGCGCGCATCGTGACAGGCCTTGCGCAGCGCCATGCTGTCGCCGAGGCCCCGCGTAACGCTGAGTTCCTGCAGGGTCGGGCGCTTGGAAAGTTCCGGCAGACGGATGCGTTCGCCGGTCATGCCCGGCCGCTCGTTGGCGAAGGCGACTTCCACCTCGGCATCGCCCGCGATCGATCGGATGCAGCCGGAAAGCGCCCGCTTGAACGGTTCCGCAGCATTCTCGCGCGTGGTTGGCTTTGCCTTCGAATTCGAGCTCACGACAGTTCCTTCTTCAACCAGAAGCGATAACGCCCCAGCGGGGCATTATCCGGTTTGCCACAGCGTCATGGCCCGCCCTCGCCAAAGGGACGGCAGGCCGTGGGATCAGGCGGTGGCTTCGAGCACGATGTTGGCAGCGCTTTCCTTCAGCTCGATGCCGAAGGCGCGCTGGTAGTGCTCGGCGACCAACGCCCGCTCCAGCTCGTCGCACTTGTTGAGGAAGGTCACGCGGAAGGCGAAGGCGATGTCGCCGAAGATGTGGGCGTTCTCGGCCCAGGTGATGACCGTACGCGGGCTCATGACGGTCGACAGATCGCCATTGATGAAGGCAGCGCGCGTGAGGTCGGCGACGCGCACCATCTTCGAGACGGTCTCGCGGCCCTTGTCGGCGGTGAAGCCCTTGACCTTGGCGGCAACGATGTCGACTTCCTTGTCGTGCGGCAGGTAGTTCAGCGTGGTAACGATCGACCAGCGGTCCATCTGCGCCTGGTTGATCTGCTGCGTGCCGTGATAGAGGCCGGTCGTGTCGCCGAGGCCGACAGTGTTGGCGGTCGCGAACAGGCGGAAGGCCGGGTGCGGACGGATGACACGGCTCTGGTCGAGCAGCGTCAGGCGGCCGGAGGATTCCAGCACGCGCTGGATGACGAACATGACGTCCGGGCGGCCGGCATCGTATTCGTCGAAGACGAGCGCGACATTGTGCTGGTAGGCCCAGGGAAGAATGCCGTCCTTGAATTCGGTGACCTGCATGCCGTCCTTGACGACGATCGCGTCCTTGCCGACGAGGTCGATACGGCTGACATGGCTGTCGAGGTTGACGCGCACGCACGGCCAGTTGAGGCGGGCGGCGACCTGTTCGATATGGGTCGACTTGCCGGTGCCGTGATAGCCCGAGACCATCACGCGTCGGTTGTGGGCGAAGCCTGCGAGAATGGCGAGCGTCGTTTCGCGGTCGAAGAGGTAGTCCGGATCCAGGTCCGGGACATAGGCGTCACCCTTCGAATAGGCAGGAACGCGCAAATCCGTATCAATGCCGAAAACCTCCCGGACGGAAATCGTGGTGTCGGGGAGGTTGGAAATGTCGAGGTCAATCTTGCTCATCATGTCTCCAGAGCGGCCACCGGACGGCACCCGCGCATTCGCCTGCAAAAGTGCTTCTGTAATAATCCGCGTTGTTAGCAGAAGCCAGCCTGTTTTAACAATTGGTAGGCTTGAATAACCGCGCGAAAACGCTCTTCCGACCCTCTATCTCCGCCATTGGCATCAGGGTGATGCTTTTTGACGAGATCCTTGTAGGCCGCCTTGATGTCGGCAGTCGTCGCCGAGGCTCCGAGACCGAGCGTTTCAAAGGCCTTCGCCTCGAGCGTCTTCAGCTTGCGCTGACGCGGCTCGGGACGACCGGACCGCGCCCGCGCCTCGCTGACAAAGCCGAAGGGATCGCGCATGCGGGCCTGCGCGCCGGCGGAACCGGACCGCGTCTGCGACTGGGTCGGGCCGTTCTTGGCGTTCTTGTTGACGCCGACGGTCCAGGTGGGCCGATGACCGGTAATCGCTTCCTTCTGGTAGCGGGCGACCTCGCCGTCGGAGAGGCCGGAGAAGAAGTTGTAGCCCTTGTTGTATTCCTTCACGTGCTCGAAGCAGAACATGAAGTACTGCCCCTCGGCGTTGCGGCCGACCGGCGCCCGGTGCACACCCTTCTGGTCGCAGCCGTCCCACTGACAGACAGGAGCCGCCGGCTCCGCCTGCGGCTCGACCTTGCGCCGGGTTCGAATGCGATCGAAGTATTTTGAATCGAGTCTCATGGCGCTCATTATGGGGTTTGGCGGGAGTCACAACAAGAATTGACAAAGCGGAATGTTGCTGGCTTTGTGCGGGCATTTTGCGCCGCCGTGCCAGCAATTGCCGGGTTCTTAGGAGCTGCGAGGGGGCGACAAGCAAACAGCAAAATTGGACGGAAGAATGTCGCTCACCGAGACCATCGAAAAGAAGCTGACCGAGGCCTTCCACCCTGAACGGCTCGAGGTCATCAACGAGAGCCATCAGCATGCCGGCCATCAGCCGGGCTTCGATGGCAGCGGCGAGTCCCATATGCGCGTGCGCATCGTTTCAAGTGCCTTTACAGGCATGAGCCGTGTCGCCCGCCACCGCGCCATCAACGATCTCCTGAAGCCCGAACTCGACGCCGGTCTGCACGCGCTCGCGGTCGAGCCAGCCGCCCCCGGCGAGCCGACCCGCTGGTAAAGGCAATCGCGGTGATCAGGTCGGCGGAGCGCCCTCTTCCGCCGGGCGGATGCGCAGCTTGGTGATGCGGTTCTTCACCCGCTTCATCACGATGAAGCGCTTGCCGTGGAAGGTGAAGGCCTGGCGCTCCTCGGGAATGCTCTTGGATTCGTGGATGACCAGACCGGCAACCGTCGTCGCCTCCTCGTCCGGCAGCGACCAGTCGAGCGCGCGGTTGAGATCGCGGATCGGCACCGAGCCGTCGACGACGATCGAGCCGTCAGCCTCCTGGCGCACGCCCTGGATATCGAGGTCGTGCTCATCGGCGATATCGCCGACGATCTCCTCCAGAATGTCCTCCAGAGTCACCAGGCCCTGAACCTGGCCATATTCGTCGACGACGATGGCCAGATGCAGCTTGCGGCGCAGGAACGCGTTGAGCTGGTCCTTGAGGTTGGTCGTATCCGGCACGAACCAGGGCTTCTGCGCGATCCTGACGATATCCAGGTTCTCAGGCTCGACATTGGGTTCGGCCAGCGCCCGCAGCAGATCCTTGGAATGCACGACGCCGATGATGTTGTCGGTCGAGCCGCGCCAGACTGGCAGCCGGGTGAACGGGCTCTCGAGGATGTCGCGAACGCACACCTCGGGCGGCTCATCGGCATTGATCGCCCGCATGCTGGTGCGGTGGATCATGATGTCGGAGATTTCGAGCTCGCCGAGGTCGAGAACGCCGCCGAGCCGATCGCGGTCGGCCTTGATCACCGAACCCTCGCGGTGCAGCAGATCCACCGCGCCACGCAGTTCCTCATGCGCCGAAAGCATCGACATGTCGGCGGCGAGATTGACACCGAAGAGGTTCAGAATCCGACGCACGATGCCGTTGACGAGGCTGGAGAGAGGTCCAACGACCGCAACGAAGGGGCGAACGAGGGGCGCCACGGCGATCGCGAAACGATCCGGCGAGGCAATCGCCCAGCTCTTCGGCAGCACTTCCGAGAAGATGACGAGCAGCACGGTCATCGCAAGTGTGGCGATCGCCACACCGCTGTCGCCGAGCAGGCCAATCAGCAGGCTCGTCGTCAGCGACGACGCCAGAATGTTGACCAGGTTGTTGCCGATCAAAAGCGTACCGATCAGCCGGTCGCGCCGTTCGATCAACCGGTTGACGATGCCGGCCCGCTCCTCGCCGTTGTTTTCGAGCGTATGCATGCGCGAGCGCGAGGCGGCAGTCAGCGCTGTTTCCGAGCCCGAAAAGAAAGCCGACAGCAACAGCAGGCAGAAGACCGACAGGATCGACAGCCAATACTCCGCCAGGAAGGCAATGAAGGCTTCGCCGGTCATTGCGGGTGTTTTTCCCTCAGGAAGTTCAGGACCTCGGACGACGGAACGTCATCGGCGACGAAGGACTGGCCGACGCCCCTGGTCAGGATGAAGGTGAGCTTGCCGCCCTTGACCTTCTTGTCCTGGGCGATCGCATCCATCAGCCGTTCGGCCGGCGGCAGCGTGCCCGGGATTTCCGCCATGCGCGTCGGCAGGCCGACCGCCCTCAGATGCGCCTCGACACGGGACGCATCGTCGGGGCTTGCAAGGTTCATGCGCGCCGAAAACTGATGCGCCAGCACCATGCCGATCGAAACGCCTTCGCCATGTACCAGCCGGGCGCTGTCATATTCGGTTGCCGCCTCCAGCGCATGGCCGAAGGTGTGGCCGAGGTTGAGCAATGCCCGCAGGCCGTTCTCGCGCTCGTCTGCGGCGACGACATCGGCCTTGGCCTGGCAACTGACCGCGATCGCCTCGATACGGGCAGCGCCGCCGGCAAAGACCGCCTGCCAGTTGTTCTCGAGCCAGGCAAAGAAGTCCGGCTTGTCGATCAGCCCGTATTTCGCCACTTCAGCATAGCCGGCGCGGAACTCGCGCTCACTCAGCGTGTCGAGCACGTCGGTATCGGCCAGCACCAGGTCCGGCTGGTGGAAGACGCCGATGAGGTTCTTGCCATGCGGCGAATTGATGCCGGTCTTGCCGCCGACGGAGGAATCCACCTGCGCCAACAGCGAAGTCGGGATCTGGATGAAGCGCGAGCCGCGGCGCACGATGCCGGCGGCAAAGCCGGTGAGGTCGCCAATGACGCCGCCGCCAAGCGCGATCACCGCATCGTTGCGCTCGATCCGGGCGCCGAGAACGGTTTCGCAGACGGGGATCAGATGTTCGAAGCTCTTGGTCTTCTCGCCAGCGGGAAGCACCAGCGACACGGCGTCGATATCGCGCTCCTTCAAGCTCGCCATCAGTGGCTCGAGGTAGCGCGGCGCGACGTTCTCATCGGTGATGACCGCCATCTTGCGCCCCTTGAGGCGAGCCGCGATCTCATGGCCGGCGGCGGCGATCAGCCCGGGACCGATCAGGATATCGTAGGAACGGTCACCGAGGTCGACACGGACCTTGCGTTCGGCGGCAGGCATCGCATGGCTATTCATGGGTCTTCTTGTCCTGGTACTCGATGACGGCGTTGAGGACGTCCTCGACCATCGTCTCTTTCTTCACATCGCGCGACAGCACCGTCAGGTCCGCTTCCGCATAGATCGGGTAACGCGCATTCATGAGGTTTTCGAGCGTCTGCCTGGGGTTCTCGGTCTTCAGCAGCGGCCGGGTGTCGCGCTTGTTGACCCGCTCCCAGAGCACGTCGAGTTCGGCATTGAGCCAGACCGTCAGGCCGCCCTTCTTGATCTGGCGGCGCGAACGCTCGTTGATATACGCGCCGCCACCGGTCGAGACCACGCGCGGCCCGCTGCGCAAGAGCCGCTTCAGCACCCGCGTTTCGAGTGCCCGGAACTCGTCTTCGCCATAGCGGGCGAAGAGATCGCTGATCGTCATGCGCGAGACGCGCTCGATCTCATGGTCGGAATCGACGAAGGGAATGCCGAGCGCCTGGGCCGTCAAGCGACCGATCGCCGATTTGCCGGCGCCCATCAGGCCGATGAACACGAGATTGCGTTTACCGAGTACAAGCTTCGCCCGCTCGGCCAGCGTTGCGGAAACCGGTTCGATCACGTCGTTCATTGGACTTCTTATTCCCCATTCCCTTTCGGTATCGACAAATCAGGGTGTAGCGTCAAGTCGTCGCGCGCGTCCGCTCACGGTTCTTGAACTCGGCGGAAGCGGCGTTCATATAGGTCTGGCACCCGCCACGGCGTCGCGCGCTCATTCCGGGCGCTGAAACGCACTGGCCGTTTGAACGCCTGCATGTATCCTTGCGTCCGCTTCGATCGAAAGGCACATGCAGAGGAGATTGAAATGCCGACCCTCTTCCGGTTCCTGTTCTTCTGTGCCGTTATCGCCGGGATAGTGTACGGCACGATGATCTCTCTCGTCACCTTCGTCGAGCCGACGCAGCGCGACGTCACCGTCAAGATTCCGTCCGAACGGGTGAACAAGACCCAATGAGCGATCTTTCCGCCGCCCACGTCGAGGCTTTCCTCGAAATGATGAGCGCCGAGCGGGGTGCCGCGATCAACACGCTGCAATCCTACGAGCGTGATCTCGAAGATGCCTCCTCGCACCTGCGCACACTTGGAACCGGGCTGACGGCAGCGACACCGGACGATCTTCGCGGGTATCTCGCCCACCTCGCCGGCCAGGGCTTCAAGGCGTCCTCGCAGGCGCGGCGGCTTTCGGCACTCAGGCAGTTCTACAAGTTCCTCTACGCCGAAGGCATGCGCGGCGACGACCCGACGGGGATCCTCGACACACCGAAGAAGGGACGCAGCCTGCCGAAGACGCTAAGCGTCGACGACGTCTCGCGGTTGATCGGCCAGGCGGAGACCGAGGCGGCAGCCGGCGGCGCCGACCACCTCGGCAGATTGCGCATGCATGCGCTGATCGAACTGCTCTATGCGACCGGCATGCGCGTCAGCGAACTCGTGTCGCTGCCGGCAAGCGTGCTGGCGCAGAACGGCCGCTTCCTCGTCATCCGCGGCAAGGGCAACAAGGACCGCCTCGTGCCGCTGTCGCAGGCGGCGATCCGGGCCATGCGGGCCTATGGCGAGGCGCTCGCCGACGAGATGGCGCGCGACGAAACTGGCAACCGCGAGAACCCGTGGCTCTTTCCCTCCTCGGGCAAGCAGGGCTTCCTGCCGCGCCAGGTTTTTGCGCGCGACCTGAAATCGCTTGCGGCCCGCGCCGGAATAAGGGTCGCCACGATCTCCCCGCACGTGCTCAGGCATGCCTTCGCCAGCCACCTGCTCGCCAATGGCGCCGACCTTCGCGCGGTGCAGGAACTGCTGGGGCATTCAGACATTTCCACGACACAAATCTATACGCATGTGCTGGAAGAACGGCTGCACAACCTCGTGCAAAACCATCACCCTCTTGCCAAACAGGCGAAAAAACAGGATTAGGACCGCCGGGCAGGCTGGTTTCGGCCCGCAGACCCTTGTCGCAAAATGATCGGAAACGCATCTCATGCACAACTATCTCGATTTCGAAAAACCCATCTCCGACCTCGAAGGCAAGATTCTCGAATTGAAGAAGCTCGCCGGCGAAGACGAGAGCGTGAACACTTCGGATGAGATCGAACGCCTGGAGACGCGCGTCCGCGACGCGATGGTCGAGATCTATTCCAAGCTGACGCCGTGGCAGAAGACCCAGGTCGCCCGCCACCCTTCGCGTCCGCACTTCCTGGACTATGCAGCAGAACTCTTCACCGAGTTCACGCCGCTTGCCGGCGACCGCAACTTCGCCAATGACGACGCCATCCAGGCTGGCCTTGCGCGTTTCCGCGGCATGCCGGTCGCCGTTCTCGGCCAGGAAAAGGGCAACGATACGAAGTCGCGCATCAAGCACAATTTCGGCAGCCCTCGTCCGGAAGGCTACCGCAAGGCGATCCGCGTCATGGAAATGGCCGATCGCTTCGGCCTGCCGCTGATCACGCTGGTCGACACCGCCGGCGCCTATCCGGGCGTTAACGCTGAAGAGCGCGGCCAGGCGGAAGCCATCGCCCGTTCGACCGAAATGTGCCTCAACGTTCGCGTGCCGATCGTCACCGTCGTCATCGGCGAAGGCGGCTCCGGCGGCGCGATTGCGATCGCCACCGGCAACCGCGTCTACATGCTGGAGCATGCGATCTACAGCGTCATCTCGCCGGAAGGCGCTGCCTCGATCCTGTGGCGCGATTCCACCCGCGCGAAGGAAGCGGCCAGCAACATGAAGATCACGTCCGAGGATCTGAAGGCGCTCGGCGTCATCGACGGCATCATCCAGGAGCCCGTCGGCGGCGCGCATCGCGACCCGAATGCGGTCATCGGTCGCACCGGAACCGTGATCGCCGACGCGCTCAAGGAACTTTCCGGACGCGATGGCGACCAGTTGCGCACCGATCGCCGACAAAAATACCTGAATATCGGCCGTAATCTCTAAGCCGGGATCGGCAGTCCTTAGGCGGGGACGGGGCGAAAGTCCCACGCCTTTCCCCTCGCCGGTCTCCATGGCCCGCGATTGCGGTAGAGTGTTTCGCAACTGCAAAGCGGAGTGTGGCCAAATCTTGGCCATATTCATAAGGTCATGAACAGCGCATCGGCAGGGCCACCCTGCAGGGTTAAGAATTCGTGAAGTATAATCGCTTAGTGATTCTCTAAAGGGCCCACCCTCGCGGACTGGGCTATCGTAGTCGAGTTTGGGTTTGAACGGGCCTCTGCTGATGCGTTTCTGGAACCTTTTAGCTTCCGCCGCCATTGTCGCCACACTTGCCGGCTGCACCAACGAAGCGCTGGATGCGACGACGTCGGTCGATATCAAGTCCGTCAAGAACAAGACCGAGTACCAGGTCTCTGCGCCGATGGTCAGAAAGATGACCGAACTCGGCATGCAGAAGCAGGCGCCGATCGCGTTGCGCATCTTCAAGGAAGAAGGCACGCTCGAGGTCTGGAAGGCCAATACGGCCAACCGTTTCCAGCTCTTGAAGACCTACAAGATCTGCGCCTGGTCCGGCAAGCTCGGCCCCAAGGTGAAGGAAGGCGACCGGCAGGCGCCGGAAGGTTTCTACCCGCTCTTCCCCCGCCAGATGAACCCCAACTCCAACTATTATCTGGCGATCAACACCGGCTATCCCAACGCCTACGACAAGGCGAACGGCCGCCAGGGCACGCACCTGATGATCCACGGCGCCTGCTCGTCGTCGGGCTGCTACTCGATGACCGACGAGCAGATGATCGAGATCTTCGCGCTCGCCCGCGACAGCTTCAAAGGCGGCCAGGAAAGCGTACAGCTGCAAGCCTTCCCCTTCCGCATGACCGCGGAAAACATGGCGCGGCACCGCGACAATCCGAATATCGACTTCTGGAAAATGCTGAAGGTCGGTTACGACCAGTTCGAAGTCACCAAGCGTCCGCCGGAAGTCAACGTCTGCGAAAAGAAGTACGTCTTCAACCAGCAGGCCTCCGGCCCGTTCAACCCCGGCGGCCAGTGCCCGGCGATGTCGACGCCGCCGGCGCTGCAGGTGGCCATGGCTGGCTTCGAGAAGACCTACCAGACCGACTACGACAAGGCCATGAAGAAGTATGACGGCATGGTCTGGTACGAGCCGAGCGAGGCCGAGCGCAAGGCGATCGTCGCCAAGCAGCGCGTCGGCCGCGAGCTCGCCTATGCCCCGACCGGCAACTCGCTTGACGCCGGCAAGATGATGAAGGCGAGCGATCTCGAAAAGAAGCTCGCCGATCAGAAGGAAGCGGAAGAAACCAAGGTGGCTGTCGAGCTCCAGAAGAAGGAACTCGAAAAGGCGACCGATGGCGGCAAGCACGTGCCTGTCCCCGCCGCCAATCCCATTCCGCAGCCGGTGATGCAGGCAGCCGTCGAAGAGCCGAAGAAATCCTTCTGGAGCCTGTTCTCGAAGAGCGAACCGGAATTGCAGATGCCGGCTCCCGTCGTCGTGACGCCGGACCAGCAGGCAACCGCCGCACCGCAGGCACAGCCGGCTCCGGCAACGACCGCAAAGCAGGCGAAAGCAGCGGCTCCCGCCGCCCAGCAGCAGGCCGCTGCCGTGACCACGGCAACGACGCCTGCAGCCGATGCGACCGCCGAGGCGCCGGTTCTGACGGAAGAGCCGCCGAAGAAGCGCCCGTTCTGGAAGATCTGGGGCAATTAATGCCGGACGAACAGAAGATCGCCTACGACCTGAGGGGGCTTAAATGCCCCCTTCCCGTTTTGAAGACGCGTAAACGCATGACTTCGCTGGCGCCGGGCGCTTTGCTGGAGATTGAGACCACCGATCCGCTGGCGGTGATCGACATTCCGAATTTCTGCAACGAGGACGGCCACAAGCTTGTAGAGGCCGCACCCGCCGACGGCGGCCACCGGTTTCTCATCCGTAAGGGCGCGTAAGACGCCACGTCTGCCGCGCGGCAACGCTTCGATTACTGAGGTGATTTAGAACCGCATGCCCGGAACGGCGAGCGGATTGTCGGAGAGGGCCTGGGCGTCCGGCCGGTCGATGCGCGGTTTGCCGGTGAAGGCATCGAAGAGATCGCGAACGAAGTCTTCCGTCAGCCCCTTGGTGATCAGCACCATGCGCGTGCGCCGGTCATTCGGGTCCGGCCAGGCGGCAAGCCGCTCCGGCGTGTGGAAGACGTTCTGCACGCCGTGCAGGACAAGCGGCCGGTCCGGCCTGTCGGCAACCGCAACGATCGCCTTCATCCTCAAGAGCTTCTCGCCATGCGCCGAGCGCAGCAGGTCGATGAACATATCAAGCGCCATCGGCTCGATCGGCCGGTCGTGCACGATGCTGAAGGAACGGATGTCGCCGCCATGCCGCGTCACATCGTGATGGTGGTGATGATCATGGTGCTCGTGATGATCGTGACCGTGGTCATGGTCGTGGTCATGATGGTGGTCGTGGTGCGCCTCGTCCTGCAGCCAACGGCCGACATCGGCGATCTTCGATGAAGGGTCGTAAAGACCGCAATCGAACAGCTCTGCGCGCCCTGCCTCGGCACTATCGCCATCGATCAGCGGCGCGCGCGGATTGAGCGCGCGGATCCTCGCCGTCAGCGCATCACGCTCCGACGCTTCGGCAAGGCCGGTCTTGCTGATGACGATGCGGTCGGCAACGGCAACCTGCTTCAGCGCTTCCTCGTGGTTGGCGATCGTCTGCAGGCCGTTGACGGCGTCGACGACGGTGACGACGCCATCCAGCCGGAAGTTCTGCGCGATGATCGGGTTGCCGATCACCGACTGCAGCACCGGCGCCGGGTCAGCAAGGCCCGTGGTCTCGATGACGACGCGCTTCAGCGGCTTGATCTTGCCGGTCTGCATACGATCCATGAGATCGGCGAGCGTATCGACCAGTTCGCCGCGCACGGTGCAGCAGAGGCAGCCGTCGGAAAGCTCGATGACCCCGTCGCTGGAGGCTTCCACCAGCAGGTGGTCGATCGAGACGTCGCCGAACTCGTTGATGATCACGGCCGTATCCGAGAGATCGGGATCCTTCAGCAGCCGGTTGAGCAGCGTCGTCTTGCCCGCACCGAGAAAGCCGGTGAGGATCGAGACCGGCACCGCCGACAAGGGACTAACCATCATGCACTCCGATCAGAAGGCCGGCCGCGGCACCGGGATCGGCACATTGGCGACATCGCCCTGGCCGGCCGGGTCGCCGGCAAGCTTCGGAGCCTTTTCGCCGCTGCCGGCGATGAGCCCGGCGAAGGCGAGCTTCAGCGGCCGGTTGATTTCGTGGATATAGGGCGAAAGCAGCTTCTGGCGGCCGGCCTCGTCGCGGCCTTCGCTGCGAACCTTCGCGGCCGATTTCGAGCAGATCTGCTTGCTGACGTCGGCGACCATGTCGCGCGTCTCGCCATAGGGCGGGATCTGCACCAGCGACGGTTTGCCGTTGCCGTTCGTCGTCAGTGCCATCTGCAGGAGCCTTGCCGACTCGTCCGCACGCGCACCGAGGCTGTCCTCGCCGAGCACGACCGAGACGACGCTGCGCCCCTCGCGGGTGGCGGACGAAACCTGGTTGAAGCCCGAGGCGCAGATGAAGCCGGTCTTCATGCCGTCAGCCCCTTCGAAGCGGCCGATCAGCATGTTGTAGTTCGGATAATCCTTCTTGCCGGTGGTAAAGCCTTCCAGCGAGAAATAGGAGGCGTATTGCGGAAACTCGCGCTTGAGCGTGATCGCCAGCACCGCAAGGTCGCGGGCCGTCGTGTACTGGCCGGGACCGGGCAGACCGTTGGGGTTGACGAAGTTCGAGGACGTCATGCCGATGCGGCGGGCCTCGGCGTTCATCCGCTCGATGAAGGCGGGCTCCGAACCGGCGACCGTTTCGGCGATCGCGACGGCGACGTCGTTTGCCGACTTCACCAGCATCATCTTCAGCGCGCTGTCGAGCGTCATCGCTTGGCCGGGCTTGTAGAACATCTTGCTCGGCGGCTCGGCGGCGGCGTTCTTGGTCATGACGACCGGGCTCTCGAGCGTGAGCTGGCCGGACTTGATGGCGCGGAAGGCCGTGTAGGCCGTCATCAACTTGGTCAGAGACGCCGGATACCATTTCTGGAAGATATCCTGGTGCTCGTAAACCTTCAGCGAATTGACGTCGACGACCAGCCTCGGATTGGCCGCAGCCGGCAGCGCCGCAAGAAGCGTGGCGCATGTCGCCGCCGTCACTCCGAGCGCCTTTATCTTGCCACGCGTGAAAAATCCTGCTGTCACCACGATAGGACCTCGAAAATCCGCTGTTGCCTCGTCTCGTCCGGCTATTTAGCCTATATGGCGAGGAGATGGCAAAGCCCATTCACGGGCAGTGATGCCAATCCACACCGATACGCAGATACAATTAGTGATCGAACAGACCGACAGGACGAAACGATGCCGATACTCAACCGTGCCGCCGAGCTCCAGAATGAAGTCACCGAATGGCGGCGCCACCTGCACAGGAATCCGGAGCTCCTGTTCGCGGTCGAAAATACGGCAGCCTTCGTCGAAAAGAAACTGAAGGAGTTCGGCGTTGACGAAATCGTGACGGGGCTTGGCCGCACCGGCGTCGTCGGCCTCATCCGCGGCAATCTCGGCGCGGGTCGCACCATCGGCCTGCGCGCCGACATGGACGCGCTGCCGATCACCGAGACGAGCGGCAAGGACTGGGCGTCCGAGACGTCCGGCAAGATGCATGCCTGCGGCCACGACGGCCACACGGCCATGCTTCTCGGCGCGGCGAAGTATCTCGCCGAGACCCGCAACTTCGCCGGCCAGGTCGCGGTGATCTTCCAGCCCGCCGAAGAAGGCGGCGGCGGCGGCAACGAGATGGTCAAGGACGGCATGATGGAGCGCTTCGCCATCGCCGAAGTCTACGGCATGCACAACATGCCGGGCATGCCCGTCGGCCAGTTCGGCAGCCGCGTCGGCCCGATCATGGCTTCGACCGACGAGTTCACCATCACCATCAAGGGCCGTGGCGGCCATGCCGCCCAGCCGCACAAGACGATCGATCCGATCATCGTCGGAACGCAGATCGTGACCGCCTTGCAGACGATTGCGTCGCGCACAGTCGATCCGCTCGCCTCCGTCGTCGTCTCCGTCACCAAGTTCAATGCCGGTTTCGCCCACAACGTCATTCCGCAGGAAGCCGTGCTTGGCGGCACCGTGCGCACCCTCATGCCTGAGGTGCGCGAGATCGGCGAAAGCCGCATCCGCACGATTGCCGAGGGCGTTGCCCAGATCTACGGCGCGACCGTCCAGGTCGCCTACAACCGCAACTATCCGGTGACCGTGAACCATGCCGACGAGACCGGTTATGCCTTGCAGGCGGCAGCCGAGATTGCCGGTGCCGGCAATGTCCAGCCGTCGCTCGATCCGATGATGGGCGGCGAGGACTTCTCCTACATGCTGCTTGCCCGCCCCGGCGCCTTTATCTTCATGGGCAACGGTGACACCGCCGGGCTGCATCACCCCGCCTACGATTTCAACGACGACGCGATCCCGCACGGCATTTCCTACTGGGTGAAGCTCGCGGAAACGCGACTTGCCGCCTGAGGCACGGGTGGGAGGCACGATGCATCAGATCGACAAGATTGACCGACGAATTCTCAACATCCTCCAGGCGGACGGCCGCATCACCAATCTGGAGCTTGCCGATCGCATCGGCCTGTCGCCGACCGCGACCAGCGAACGCCTGCGCCGGCTGTTGAAGGAGGGATACGTCTCGGGCTTCGGGGCGCGATTGGACCCGCAGAAGCTCGGCTTTGGGCTGCTGGTCTTCATCGAGGTCATGCTCGACAAGACGACGCCCGACGTCTTCGACCAGTTCGCCGCCGCCGTCAAACAGGCGCCGGCCGTGCTCGAATGTCACATGGTGGCAGGCGGCTTCGACTATTTGGTCAAGACGCGGTTCGAGGACATGGCGGCCTACCGCAACTTCCTCGGCCAGGTTCTCTGGACGCTTCCGGGCGTCAAGGAGACCCGCACCTATGCTGTCATGGAAGAGATCAAGAACGACGGGCCGCTGCCGCTGGTGTGAGCCTCTGTCGCAGAAAATAATAGAACGGCCCGGGATCTACACAGATCCCGGGCCGTCTGCTTTCAGCTTAGGCGGCGTCCTGCAGCGAGGCCATGTCGATGACAAACCGATAACGCACGTCGCTCTTGACGACGCGTTGATAGGCTTCGTTGATCTCTTGGATGCGGATCGTTTCGATTTCCGAGACGATGTCGTGTTCGCCGCAGAAGTCGAGCATTTCCTGGGTCTCCTTGATCGAGCCGATCATCGAGCCGGAAATGCTGCGGCGCGCCGGCACCAGCGAGAAGGCATGCACCGGCACGGCGTTCTCCGGAATGCCAACCAGCACCAGATCGCCATCGACCTTGAGCAGGTTGAGGTAGGCGTTCCAGTCGATCTCGGCGGCAACCGTGCAGATGATCAGGTCAAACGTGCCGGCCAGCGCCTTGAAGGTCTCGGGGTCGTTGGTGGCATAGTAGTGATCGGCGCCGAGCTTCAGCCCGTCTTCCTTTTTGGAGAGCGTCTGGCTGAGAACGGTCACGTCTGCGCCCATGGCATGCGCCAGCTTGACGCCCATATGTCCGAGACCGCCCATGCCGACGATCGCGACCTTCTTGCCGGGACCGGCCTTCCAGTGGCGCAGCGGCGAATAGAGCGTGATGCCGGCGCACAAAAGCGGTGCCGCAGCGTCGAGCGGCAGGTTCTCGGGGATCGACAGAACGTAGCCTTCCTTGACGACGATGCTGTCGGAATAGCCGCCCTGCGTCGGTGTCTTGCCGTCGGCTTCGACGCCGTTATAGGTCACGACCAGGCCGGGCATGTAGTGTTCCAGATCCAGATCGCGGGTAGCGCAGGTGGTGCAGGAATCGACGAAGCACCCGACGCCGGCGCGGTCGCCGACCTTGAACTTGGTCACCTTGGAGCCGACCGCCGTGACGATGCCGACGATCTCGTGGCCCGGAACCATCGGGAACGCCGAGTTGCCCCATTCGTTGCGGGCCTGGTGGATGTCGGAGTGGCAGACGCCGCAATATTTGATCTCGATCACCACGTCGTCGTCGCGCGGTTCGCGGCGTTCGAAGGTGAAGGGCGTCAGCGGCTTCGACGCATCGGTCGCCGCATATCCTCTTGCAATGGCCATCAGTCTGTCCTCATTTTGGGAAAGGGTGCAGGTCCGGAGGGAGCCCGGCCTGACGCATCAGGACTATGAGGGTGCGCACGCTGCAAGCGTTAGAGCGATCCTGCAAAGTTTTTGCACGATCCTACAAGATTGACGGGGACATCCTGGAGATGGCACGTCGAGACCCTATCTGAGCGTTGCCTCACACAACGCTAAGCCGCTGGAAAGACCTGAGATTATGACAGCCACGCGACAGACTGCCCGTCCCGAGATGATCGACGTCATTGCCCGGTTTGCCAAAACCGACGGTGATCACATGACGCAGATTGCCGGCCTGAGCCTGCACCGCCACGGCGGCGACGCCCCGGTCAACTGCTCCGCCTACAGGCCGAGTTTGGCGATCATCGTGCAAGGGGCCAAGCGCGTGGTGCTCGGCGAAGAGACGCTGATCTACGG
The DNA here is from genome assembly GCF_016919405.1 of Ensifer sp. PDNC004. Taxonomy (NCBI): domain Bacteria; kingdom Pseudomonadati; phylum Pseudomonadota; class Alphaproteobacteria; order Hyphomicrobiales; family Rhizobiaceae; genus Ensifer; species Ensifer sp. PDNC004. The sequence continues at coordinate 3,642,730 of NZ_CP070353.1, read as the reverse complement.
CGCCTCGGATTATCTGCTGACGTCGATCGACCTGCCGGTTCTGTCCCAGGTCTGCCAGGCCTCCGCAGAAGAACCCTACCTCAGCATGGCCTTCACGCTCGATCCGGGTAAGATCCAGGCGCTGCTTGCGTCCCTGTCGCAGCTGCCGGCACCCGCCGCCTCCGTGCGCGGCATGAGCGTCAGCAAGATCACTGCCGAACTCGAAGACGCGGCCCTTCGGCTCTTGCGCCTGCTCGAACGGCCGGACGATATCCCAGCACTCCTGCCCCTGATCGAACAGGAGATCCTGTATCGGCTTTTGACCGGCCCGCATGGCCACCGGCTCAGGCAGATGGCGACGACCGACAGCCAGCCGCATCAGGTCGGCCGCGCCGTCGCCTGGCTGAAGGAACACTACTCGCGGCCCTTGCGCATCGACGACCTCGCCAGCCGCGTGTCGATGAGCGTCTCGTCGCTGCATCATCACTTCAAGGCGATCACCGCCATGAGCCCGCTGCAGTACCAGAAGCAGCTGCGGCTGCAGGAAGCGCGGCGGCTGATGCTGGAAGAGAGCCTTGACGCCGGAGATGCCGGCCATCAGGTGGGCTATGAAAGCCAGTCGCAGTTCAGCCGCGAATATGCCCGCCATTTTGGCGAACCACCGATGCGCGATATCGGCCGGGTCCGCCGCTCGCTGCTCGAACGGCTTGCGCCGCAGGCGGAGATGCTGAGCGAGGGTTGACCGGGCCTCAGTTCCGCTCGCTGCGGATCAGCTCCGCTCGATATCTCTTCTCAGCACGATGGACGTCGTCAGGTCCTCGACATTGTCCATCGTCGCCACTTCATTGCGCAGCTCGTTGAGCGCATTGATCGAGCCAACCTCGACCTCGACGACGAGATCCAGCTGGCCGCTGACGGAGGACACCTTGCGCACGGTGGAGAAACCGGCGAGCCGGTCGAGCACGCCGATCGATGGCGTGCGCTTCAGGGTCACCAGCAGAAAAGCCTGGATCGTGCCCTCGTCCAGTTGGCCGATATCGGCGCGATAGCCGCGAATGACGCCGGCCTTTTCCAGTCGCGTGACCCGCTCGGTGGTCGCACTTCGGGAGAGCCCTATCCGGCCTGCCAGCGACTTCATTGGGATCCGAGCCTCCTGCGACAGGATGCTGAGGATGGTGCGGTCGATCGCGTCGATGTCCTGCATGTCCCCTCCTCCGTGCCCGCCGACAAGATGACGGTTATTATAAACATAGTGCCGGTGCAACCGGCATATTGCCGGATGCATCCCCTCGCCGCTCATGCAAATCTTCTCACCGAGATGAGGATCCCCATGAACGATATGCTGAAGACCACGCCCGACTTTTCGACCGAAGCGGCAGCCGCCTTGCTGAAGGAGCATTACGGCCTCTCCGGCACGCTCTCGCTGCTCGCCAGCGAACGCGACCAGAACGTCAAGGTCGAGGCTGAGGACGGCAGCATCTCCATTCTGAAGATCGTCAACGGCGCCGAGCCCGAGGTCGAAAGCGATTTCCAGACCGCACTGCTCAGCCACGTCGGCACCCATGCCGCCGACCTGCCGGTGCCGCATATCCGGCCGACGCTGTCGGGCGCGAGCCTTGCTTCGACCACCAGTGCGGGCGGCGTCACCCACCGCCTGCGGCTCGTCAGCTGGGTCGAGGGCCTGCCGCTTGCCGAAACCGGACGCAGCGAGGCGGCGCTCCAGTCGCTTGGGCAGATGCTCGGCCGCTTCGACGCCTCGCTCAAGGGCTTCATGCATCCGGGCGCGCTGCGCGATCTCGACTGGGACATCCGCCACTCCGGCCGCTCGGCTGACCGGCTGCATCACGTCGCTTCCGCCGAAGACCGCGCGCTGCTCGAACGCTTCCTTGTCCGCTTCGAAAAGTCCGTGGCGCCACACCTTGCGACCCTTCGTGCCGCCGTCATTCACAACGACGCCAACGACTGGAATGTGCTGGTCGATAAAGTCGACCACGACACCATTTCCGGCCTGATCGATTTCGGCGACGCGCTGCATGCGCCGGTGATCGCCGAAGTGGCGATCGCCGCTGCCTATGCCGGGCTCGACCATCCCGATCCGATCGGCGCTGCCGCTGCCATCGCCCGCGGCTTCCATGGCGAATATCCGCTGGCGGAAGAAGAGATCGACCTGCTCTTCGATCTCATCGCCATGCGCCTCGTCACGTCGGTGACGATCTCGGCGTCCCGCCGCGCCCACACCGAGGACAATCCCTATCTGGCAATCAGCGAACGCCCTGCCTGGACGCTGCTGCGCAAGCTCGACCGGATGAACCCGCGTTTCGCGACCGCCATCCTGCGGCATGCCTGCGGCTTCGAGGCAAGCCCGGGCGCGCGTGCCGTTGCCGCCTGGATCCGCGAGAACCGCAAGACGCTGAAGCCGCTGCTCGCACGTCCGGCCGCCACCTACCCGGCAGCGCTCGTTCCCTATGGCGACCCGCAGCATCCGATGACCGTGAAGTCGGCAGCCGAACAACCGAATGAAGCCCAGGCGATCTGGGAAGACTATTGCCGCACGCACGGCGTCGAACTCGGCATCGGCCCCTTTGGCGAAGAACGCACAGTCTATGCCGGCGAGATGTTCGTCTCGCGCTTCATCGACCACACCCGCCGCACCCGCCATCTTGGGCTCGACCTGTTCATGGCCGCCGGCACCAGGCTCTACACCCCGCTTGCCGCCACCGTCGTCAGCGTCGAAATCGAGAAAGATGCGCTCGGCTACGGCTGCCTGATAGCACTTCGCCACGAGCCCGAGGGCTGCCCGCCCTTCGTCACGCTCTGGGGTCATATGGCGCACGAAGCGATGGGACGCATCAAGGCCGGCGACCGGCTGGAGGCCGGCGCGCTGGTTGGCGAGATGGGCGCCCCGAAGGAAAACGGCGGCTGGGCGCCGCATCTGCACCTGCAGCTTTCCGCCGATACCAGCCTGACGGCGACCGAGATCCTCGGGGTCGGCGAACCGCAGTTTCTCGATGTCTGGGCCGAACTCTTCCCGGATGCGCGCACCTTTGCCGGCATTGCCGAGGAATTCTATGAAAAGAAGGGCCGCTCGCACGAGGAGATCGTCAAGCGCCGCAAGGAACTGCTCCTGCCGAACCTCTCGATCTCCTACGACAAACCGATCAAGTTCGTGCGCGGCGAAGGCGTCTGGCTGATCGACGACAGCGGCCGCGCCTATCTCGATTGCTTCAACAATGTCTGCCACATCGGCCACGCCCATCCGGCTGTCGTCGAGGCGATGGCCAAGCAGGCAGCGATCCTCAACACCAACACTCGCTACCTGCACGACAACATCGTCGCCTATGCCGAGCGGCTGACGGCGACGCTGCCAAAGGAATTGACGGTCGCCGGTTTCGTCAACAGCGGTTCGGAAGCCAACAGCCTGGCGCTCAGGCTGATGCGTGCCCATACCGGCCGCGAAAACGCGATTACGCTCGACTGGTCCTATCACGGTACGACCCAGGAGCTGATCGACATCAGCCCCTACAAGTTCCGCCGCAAGGGCGGCAAGGGTCCGAAGCCGCATGTGCATGTGGCGACCATTCCCGACAGCTACCATGCGCCGGCGGACTGGCCGGCCGAGGAACACGGTAAGCGCTTCGCCGAAAGCGTCGCCGAGCTGATCCAGGCGATGCAGGCCAAGGGCGAAGGCCCGGGCTTCTTCATCGCGGAGTCGATCCCGAGCGTCGCCGGCCAGGTGTTCCTGCCGGAAGGCTACCTGAAGGAAGTCTATCGCCTGGTGCGGGAAGCCGGCGGCGTGTGCATCGCCGACGAGGTGCAGGTCGGCTTCGGCCGCATCGGCAGCCATTGGTGGGCCTTCGAGACGCAAGGCGTCGTGCCTGACATCGTCACCATGGGCAAGCCGATCGGCGACGGCCATCCGCTTGCAGCCGTCGTTACCACCCGCGAGATGACCGACAGCTTCAACAACGGCATGGAGTACTTCAACACCTTCGGCGGCAACCCGGTGTCCTGCGCCGTCGGTCTCGCCGTACTCGACGTGATCGAGGGACAGGACCTGCGCGGCAATGCGCTTTCGGTCGGCAACTACCTGATCGATGCCTTCCGCGCGATGGCCACCCGCTACGACGTCATCGGCGACGTGCGCGGCATGGGTCTGTTCCTCGGCATCGAACTCGTGACCGATCGCAAGACCAAGGCGCCGGCAACCGAATTCGCCCGCGCGGTCTCCAACGGCGCCCGCCGCCGCGGCGTGCTGATGGGCACCGAAGGTCCGCATGACAACATCTTGAAAATGCGCCCGCCGATGATCTTCTCGAAACGCGATGCCGATCACCTGCTCGCCGTGCTCGAAGAGACCTTCGCGGACGTCGCAAGGACGCTCGGCTAAGGCCGGGTCGAACAGCAGAAAAACCAGATGCAATGACCGGGGTGCACGACACGCATCCCGGCAACGAAGACGCATGTCCTAAAACAAGAGAAGAGGAGAACAGGAAATGAAACTTGGAGTGAAACTTGGAGTTCTGGCTCTGGCGAGCGCGGCGTTTCTTGCCGGCACCGCCGCCAACGCCGGCATGCTCGACGTCATCAAGGAACGCGGCGAGCTTCGCTGCGGCGTCAGCCAGGGCGTGCTCGGCTTTTCCGCACCCAACGACAAGGGCGAATGGACCGGCTTCGACATCGATTTCTGCCGCGCGGTGGCTGCCGCAGCGCTCGGCAATCCCGACAAGGTGAAATACGTGCCGCTCTCGACCAAGGAGCGCTTCACCGCATTGCAGTCCGGCGAGGCCGACCTGCTTTCGCGCCAGACCACCTGGACGCTGTCGCGCGACACCGATCTCGGCATGAGCTTCGTCGGCGTCAACTACTATGACGGCCAGGCCTTCATGGTGCGCAACGACCTCGGCGTGAAGAGCGTCAAGGAACTCTCCGGCGCCTCCGTCTGCACCGAGACCGGCACGACGACCGAGCAGAACATGGCCGACTATTTCGGCGCCAACAACATCCAGTACCAGGTCGTCGCCTTCGAGAAGGCCGACCAGACGATCCAGGCTTTCAACACCGCGCGCTGCGACGTCTACTCGACCGACGCTTCGGCGCTTTATGCCCAGCGCCTGACGCTGAACGACCCCGATCGTTTCGTCGTTCTGCCGGAAGTCATCTCCAAGGAGCCGCTTGGCCCGGCCGTCCGCCAGGGCGACGATCAGTGGTTCAAGATCGTGCGCTGGACGCTGTTCGCACTGACCGAAGCGGAAGAACTCGGCATCACCAAGGACAATGCCGCCAAGCTGATCGAAAGCGGCACGACCGCCCAGAAGCGCTTCCTCGGCATCGAGAACGAAGCGGGCAAGTCGCTCGGCCTCGATCCGAAGTGGGCCTACCAGGTGGTTTCTGCCGTCGGCAACTATGGCGAAGTCTTCGAACGCCACCTCGGCAAGGACAGCCCGCTGAAGATCGATCGCGGTCTCAACAAACTCTGGAGCCAGGGCGGCCTGATGTACGCCCCGCCGGCACGCTGATCCGCAAGGAGCAATTCCGGCAAGTCTCCGTTCGGAATTGCTAGACCCAAGGAAAAGCGCCAACGAGACGCCGCGGCCCTCCCCGCGGCGTTTTCGCTTTTACCAGCCTTCCTCCAGCACGCGGCCCAGCATGTCGGTGAAGAAGTCGGCGCTCTCGCGCGACAGGCAGAGCGGCGGCTTGATTTTCAGCACGTTCAGGTGGTCGCCGGTCGGCTGCATGATGACGCCGAGATCGAGCAGGCGGTCGCAGATCGCCGCAGTCTCTTCGGTTGCCGGCGACAGGGTCTCCCGATCGCGCACGAATTCGACGCCGAGATAGAGCCCCATGCCGTGCACCGCGCCGATCAGCGGGAAACGCTGCCCGAGCGCTTCGAGCCGCGCTTTCAGATAGCCGCCGACCACCTGTGCGTTTTCCGGCAGCCTTTCCTCGGTCAGGATATCGAGCACCACCTGCCCGACGACCGAGCTCACCGGGCTGCCGCCCGAGGACGAGAAGAAGTATCCCTCCTTTTCCAGCGCATCGGCAATCTCGCGGCGGGTAATAACGGCGCCAAGCGGATGTCCGTTGCCCATGCCCTTGGCGACCGTGATGATATCGGGCACGACACCCTGCTCCTCGAAGCCCCAGAAATAATCGCCGAGCCGGCCGTAGCCGACCTGCACCTCGTCGGCGATGCAAACGCCACCACGCGCCCGCACCATCGCATAAACAGCGTCGAGATAGCCCTTCGGCAAGGGAATGCCGCCGGCGTTGCCGTAGACCGGCTCGCATATGAAGCCCGCGAGCTTCTCGTCCGCCGCGTCCAGTTCGGTCAGTTTCTTGACGACGGAGCGCACATAGCTGTCGGTCGTGTCGGCGCCGCGGAATTCGCCGCGATAAGTATTGGGCGCGGTGACCGGATGCACCCAGGCCGGGCGGGTTTCGAGCGCCTGCGGATTGTCGGCGATCGAGGTCGACACCGCATCGCTCGCGACCGTCCAGCCGTGATAGGCCTCGAGCAGGCTCACGACGTTGCGCGCGCCGGAATAGGCCCAAGCAAGCCGCAGCGCCAGATCGTTCGCCTCCGAGCCGCTGTTGACGAGGAACACCGTGTCGAGCCCATCCGGCGCGAGGGCTGCAAGCCGCGTCGAGAATTCGGCGACGGAGGCATAGTGGAAGCGCGAATTGGTGTTGAGCAGCGACCATTGCCGCCCGACCGCGGCGGCAAGCCGGGGATGCCCATGGCCGAGAATGGTGACGTTGTTGACCATGTCGAGATAGCTGCGGCCCTCGATATCGAACAAATGGTCCTTCCAGCCGCGCTCGATCTGCGGCGGTTGCAGGTAATAGTTCTTCTGCGGCCTGGCGAAGTGCTGCTGGCGGCGGGCGAGCAGTGTATCGCTGTGCGGCTCCGGCCCATCGCATTCGAAGCCGAGGATGCCGGCCGGTGACGGGCATAGGTGCTTCCACGCCGCCGCCTGATGCGGCATGACGAAAAGCGGCGGCACGAGGCCATGCTCGCGGCAAAGCTGGACACGGATCAGGCCGTAGGACTTCTGTTCGCCGGAGACGACGCCGAGCACGGCACCAGCAACGATCGTGTCCTCAAGATCGGCACCGGCTTCCACGCCCTCGAGAAACAGGCTCGCCTCAGCCCCCTCGAGCACCAGCAGCCCGTCCTGCCGGACGATACGAGCGGCAAAGGGAGCGACAATCTCGCGCCCGGCCTCCAGGCAGATATCGACATGCAAGGCAAAGGTGGCATCGGGCTTCGGTGACCGCAGCAGGGTCTCCGTCATCCGGTATTCGCCGTAGCGCGTCGTCGCGATGCCGATTGCATGCGCGGCGTGCTGGAGGAGCGAGATCGGCAATCCCTGGTGCTGCCAGCGCTCCTCCGGCAAAAGCGGGCTCAGGATCGAGAGGTCGATCTGGCGCACGTCCGTGGGGCCGAGCCCCGGGATCAGGCTCTCACCGGTCACCCGGGCCGAGACCGGCGCGAAGCCGACGGCTGAAAGAATGGCGTGCTCCATCAGCGCCGAAGGCACCGACGAGGCGACCTCGAAGATCTCCCGCTCATGCGCGGCATTGCCCTCGACATAAGCGTTGTCGGGCTCGCGGGAGAGCTGGTGTTCGGAGCTTGCAACCAGCACTGCAGCGCGCGCGACGATCAGCGGCCAGAGCGCCTTCAGTTCCACCTCGGTCAGCGGGCATGCCGCATGAAACGCCTTGACCGCCGGCAGGATGAACCAGGGGTCGCCATCCGCATGATGCAGCAGCGAGGCGCAGGTGACGGCAAGTTCGGCGACCAGCCAGCCATTGAGGATATCGCCGAAATCGATCACGCCGTCCGGCATCGCCCGGCCGGCCGCGTCGGGCCGGCTGACAACGTTGTCATCGGTGACGTCATGGTGGATGGCCTGGGTCCTGAGGCCAGGGGTGAGCGGCTGCAGCCGCCGCATGGCGCCGACCATCACTTCAGCGATGCGCTTCTTGCGCTGCTGGTCCGCCATATCAGTAAGCAGATGCAGGACGACGGGGCCGGCGCGCCTGAGATCCCATTGCAGCTCCCGTTCGAGCCCCGGATGCTCGAAGTCCTCCAGTGCCGACGCGAGCTGGCCCGCCAGGCCGCCGAGGGCAGCCACGGCTTCGCGCGACAGATGTTTGCGCCGGGTGAGCGGTTCGCCTTCGAGATAGCTGAGCAGGCGAATGCGATAATCCGCGCCGCGGATGGCGACGCTCTCGATCGCCTCGCCCTTGAGAGAGGGCACGACTTCCGCAACGCGTGCGGTCGGCAGACGGTTGCCGAGATGCCGCAACGCCGCGTTCTGCGCTTCCATTTCCAGCGGCTCGTATTCCGCCCGGCAGATTTTCAGAACATAACGCCGTTCGCCCGTGTCGAGGCGGTAGTTGCGGTCCTGCTGGCTGCCAAGCTCGCTGATCGTACCCGACAGGCCATAGTGTTCGGCGAGCAGTGAACGTGCCTCCTCGGCTCCGACATCGGGTCTTGGGAGCTCGGTGCGAAGCTTCAGCGCGTCCTCAACCATGGTCTCGTCATCCTCCCCTTCGGCGGTCGATCCTCCGAATCGACCGGAATGTTGTCGAGATTAGAGCGGGATCAAGGAAAAGATGTGCGGTTTCCCGTTTACACCCACCCGCAGCCTACTGCGACATGCCTTCCAGCCGATAGCGCGTGCCGGGATAGAGCAGCCGCGCCGTCGTCACATTGCCGGCGTCCGACCAGGTGCGGCGCCGGATCATCAGGCATGGCTCGTTGCGGTCGATGCCGAGCAGCTTGCATTCCCAGAGCTGCGGCGCCACCGCTTCGACGATCTGCTCGGTGCGGGTGATCGGCGCCATTGCGGTGAGATAGGCGTTCGGCGTCATCGCCTGGAAATCCTGTTCCAGATAGCGCGGGCAGATCGCCGGATTGACGAAACGATCCTCGATCTGGATCGGCAGCCCGTTTTCCGAATGCACCATGATCGAGTGAAAGACGCGGGCCCCGGTGGCAAGGCCCAGCGCATAGCCGATGTCAGGCGTCGCGACCTCTTCCTTGAGCAGCGTCATCAACGACGTATGGGCGTGGCCACGTTCGTGGATCTCGTCGGCAATGTTGCGCACTTCAAGCAGCGCGGTGCTGCCCTTGTGGGCCGCCACGAAGGAGCCGACGCCCTGCACCCGCGTGATCGCGCCTTCGGTTGCCAGTTCCCTGAGCGCCCGGTTGGCGGTCATGCGGCTGACGCCGAGGTCGGCGACGATCTCGTTTTCCGAGGGAATGCGATGATGGGCGGGCCATTCGCCGCTCTCGATGCGGCTGCGGATGAACTGCTTGACCGCCTCGTAGCGCGGCACCGGGCCGTCTTCGAAAGCGGTCGTCTCGTTCCGTTTTCCCAGTGCCGTCATCAACTCAAGCCCCGCCTTTCCGCGCCGCCGAACAAATCGTGCGCATTCGCACTCGAATCTTTTCGTTCATTTCACGCTTGCGCGCCAGCGCAAAATATCTATAGTTCCATATACAACTACGTACAGGAAAATGCACATGGCTAGTTTTCCCGTCAACCGGATCTTTGCAGAGCGGGCTCTCCTGCCCGGCGGCTGGGCCGAGAACGTCGCGATTTCGCTCGACGCGTCCGGTCGCATTGCAGCGATCGAAACCGGCAGCGCCGCCGCTGGCAGCGACGAGCGCACGGCCGGCCCGCTGATCCCGGCGATCGCCAACCTTCATTCCCACGCCTTCCAGCGCGCCATGGCCGGCCTTGCCGAAGTGGCGGGCAGCGGCGACGACAGCTTCTGGACCTGGCGCGAGGAAATGTATCGCACCGTCGGGCTGGTAAACCCTGACGATGTCGAGGCGATCGCCGCCAAGCTCTATATGGAAATGCTGAAGGGCGGTTTCGGACACGTCGCCGAATTCCACTACCTGCACCACCAGGCCGATGGCACGCCCTATGCCGACCCCGCCGAGATGTCGCTGCGCATTCTCGCCGCCGCTCGCACGACCGGCATCGGCCTTACCCATCTACCTGTCTTCTACGCCCACGCCAATTTCGGCGGCGTCGCGCCCAATCCCGGCCAGCGGCCGTTCCTCCATGATCCCGAGCGTTTCCTGGCACTGCTTGAGCGGCTCGCGCCGCTCTGCCGCGACGCGGACCAAACGCTCGGCTATGCCATCCATTCGCTGCGCGCGGCGACGCCTGAGGAGATGCGCATCATCCTCGATGCCGCACCTGTTGCCGGTCCGATCCACATCCATGTGGCCGAGCAGACCAAGGAAGTCGACGACAGCCTCGCCTGGAGCGGCCGCCGCCCGGTCGAGTGGCTGCTCGATGAAATGCCCGTCGACGCACGCTGGTGCGCAATCCACGCAACGCATCTGACGGAAAGCGAACGGCAGCGTCTGGCGCGTTCGGGCGCCGTTGCCGGTCTCTGCCCGGCGACCGAGGCCAATCTCGGCGACGGCATCTTCCCGGCGGTCGATTTCATGGCCGAAGGCGGCGCCATCGGCGTCGGCACCGATAGCCATGTGGCGACCAGCGTTGCCGAGGAACTGCGGCTGCTCGAATACGGCCAGCGGCTGCGCGATCGCCGCCGCAACCGGCTCGCGACCGGCCCCGGCGCCTCGATCGGCCGGACGATCTTCGACGCTGCCCATAAGGGCGGCGCCCAGGCGGCCGGCCAGAAGACGACCGGCATCACCGTTGGCGCGCGCGCCGATTTCGTCGTGCTCGACGGCAGCAATCCCTACATCGCCGCCGCCACCGACAACCAGATCCTCGACCGCTGGCTCTTTGCGCTCGGCGGCGAGACTGTCCGCGACGTCATGGTCGCGGGCGCGTGGAAGATCCGGAACGGACGCCACGACCGGGAGGACGATATCGACCGTGCCTTCGCGCGGGTGCTGATGAAACTGAAGTAATCGTCAAAGCCAAAATCAAATCAGGGAACAGCTTAATGTCGATCAACAAACTGAAACTCGCCCTCGCCGCCACCGGCCTCGTGCTTGCGGCCTCCACCGGCAGCGCCAGCGCTTCCTATTGCGGCGACGGCAAGACCGTCATGTTCGCCGGCATCGACTGGGAAAGCGGCGCCTTTATCACCGAAGTGATGAAGACCATCCTTTCCAAGGGCTACGATTGCCAGGTGGATTCGATCCCCGGCAACTCGGTGACGCTCGAACAGGCAACCGCCAACAACGACGTGCAGATTTTCGCCGAGGAGTGGCTTGGCCGCTCCGATATCTGGAACAAGGCGGTCGAGGAAAAGAAGGTCGTCGCCGTCGGCAAGACCTTCGTCGGCGCCAGCGAAGGCTGGTTCGTGCCGGAATACGTGATCAAGGGCGACGCCTCACGCAGCCTCGAAGCCAAGGCGCCGGACCTGAAGAGCGTCTCGCAGCTCTCCGACCCGAAGATCGTCGAGCTCTTCGCCGATCCGGAGGAGCCGACCAAGGGCCGCTTCCTCAACTGCCCGTCGGGCTGGACCTGCGAGGGCGTGAGCTCCGCCAAGCTCGAAGCCTACAAGCTCGGTGAGACCTACGTGAACTTCCGTCCCGGCACCGGCACGGCACTCGATTCCGCCATCACGTCCGCCTATCTCCAGGGCGAGCCGATCCTCTTCTACTACTGGTCGCCGACCGCGATCATGGGCAAGTTCAAGCTCGTGCAGCTTGAGGAGCCGGCCTATAGTGAAGAATGCTGGAAAGAGCTTTCGAGCGCCAACGGCAAGCGTGACCAGGGCTGCGCCTTCCCATCGGTGGACGTCTCCTATGGCGTCAACAGCACCTTCGCGCAGGAAGCCCCCGAGATCATCGCCATCCTCGAAAAGGCGACCTTCCCGCTCGAAGCCGTCAACGGCAGCCTCGCCTACATGGCCGACAACAAGGTCGATGCGACGGCGGCCGCCGCCGAATTCCTGAAGACCAAGGCAGATGTCTGGGGCAAGTGGGTTTCGGACGAAGCCCGCGGCAAGATCGAAGCCAGCCTGAAGTAATCGCGCAATCGCTGCGATCGGGCCCCACCACACATACGTGTCGGTGGGGCTCGTCCCGGCCCCTTGCGACCATTCCCGAGGCAAGCGTCATCGATGACCGCAGGAGGCGGCCATCGATGACCCGAGCAAGGAACGTTTCCGATGTTTCCGGATTCTCTCAATCTCTCCATTCGCGGGCCGGTGAACGACTTCATCCAGGCGCTGGTCAGCGGCTATGGCTGGGTCTTCAAGGCGATCAGCGCCGTCATTCTGAAAGCCGTTCTGTTCATCGAATGGATCCTGCGCGGCCTGCCCTGGTGGGTCGTCATCCTCATCTTCATGGCGCTCGCCTGGCAGAGCTCCAAGCGCTGGGGCCTGACGGTCGCCGTCGGCGTGCTTCTGTTCTTCGTCGGCGTTCTCGGCCTCTGGGACCTGACGATGCAGACGCTGGCGCTGATGCTGATGGCAACGATCGTCTCGGTCATCATCGGCGTTCCCATGGGCATCTTCGTCGCCAAGAGCCGGACGGTGCGCAGCATCACCCTGCCGGTGCTCGACGTCATGCAGACGATGCCGAGCTTCGTCTACCTGATCCCGGCGCTGATGCTCTTCGGCCTCGGCAAGGTGCCGGCGATCCTTGCCACCATCATCTACGCCGTGCCACCGCTCATCCGCCTCACCGATCTCGGCATCCGTCAGGTCGACCATGAGGTCGTGGAAGCTGCGACCGCCTTTGGCGGCAGCCCCAACCAGATCCTCTTCGGCGTCGAGCTGCCGCTCGCCACGCCGACAATTATGGCCGGCCTCAACCAGACGATCATGATGGCGCTGTCGATGGTGGTCGTCGCCTCGATGATCGGCGCCCGCGGCCTCGGCGAGCAGGTTCTGAACGGCATCCAGACGCTCGACGTCGGCAAGGGGCTGGAAGCCGGCATAGGCATCGTCATTCTGGCGATCGTTCTCGATCGCATCACGCAAGGCTTCGGCAAGAGCCGGACGGAGGATCCCCGCAATGGCTGATATCGAGATCCGCAACGTCTACAAGATCTTCGGACAGGACGCGAAAGCAGCCCTCGCCATGGCCAAGGAAGGGCTCAACAAGAGCGAAATCCTTGCCCGCTCCGGCTGCAGCGTCGGTCTCAACAATGTCAGCCTGACGATCGGCGCCGGCAAGATCTTCGTGATCATGGGACTTTCCGGCTCCGGCAAGTCGACGCTGGTGCGCCACATCAACCGGTTGATCGAGCCGACCAGCGGCGAAGTGGCCTTCGACGGCAACAACATCCTCGACCTCGACGCCAAGGCGCTGCGGACCTTCCGCATGCACCGCGTCAGCATGGTGTTCCAGAGTTTTGCCCTGATGCCGCACCGCACCGTGCTGCAGAACGTCGTCTACGGCCAGCGCGTGCGCGGCCTGCCCAAGGCCGAGGCCCGCGACATCGGCATGAAATGGATCGAGACGGTCGGCCTTGCCGGCTACGACGCCAAGTTTCCGCACCAGCTTTCGGGCGGCATGAAGCAGCGCGTCGGCCTCGCCCGGGCGCTTGCCGCCGATACCGACGTGATCCTGATGGACGAAGCCTTCTCGGCGCTCGACCCGTTGATCCGTGCCGACATGCAGGACCAGTTGCTGCAGTTGCAGCAGAACCTTTCAAAGACGATCGTCTTCATCACCCACGATCTCGACGAGGCACTGCGCATCGGTTCGGAAATCGCCATCCTGAAGGACGGCCAGGTGGTGCAGGTCGGCACGCCGGACGATATTCTGCAACGGCCGGCCAACGATTATGTTGCCCGCTTCGTGCAACGCCGACAGGGACGACCGGAAGCCCATGAGTGAGAATGTAGTCCTCGATGCGCCGCTGACCTGGAAGCAAATCGCAGCGGTCGCCAATGGCGCACCGCTCGCGCTTTCCGCTACGGCACGCCAGCGCATCGTCCACGCTCGCCGGGTCGTCGACGCTCTGGTCGAGCGCGGCATCCGCGGCTACGGCATCAACACCGGCGTCGGCGCGCTCTGCGACGTCGTCATCGACCGCGAGAACCAGCAGGCGCTGTCGCGCAACATCATCCTCAGCCATTCCTGCGGCGTTGGCGAGCCGCTTGCCCGGCCCGAAGCCCGGGCGGTGATGGCCGCCCAGATCGCTAACTTCGCCCACGGCTATTCCGGCGTGCGCATCGAGACAGTCGAGGCGCTGCTGGCACTGCTCAACGCCAACCTCATCCCCTACATCCCCTCGCGCGGCTCCGTCGGTTATCTCACCCATGCAGCGGCGATCGGCCTCGTGCTGATCGGCCACGGCATCGTCGATGACGGCAAGGACAAGATCAGCGGCATCGAGGCGCTCGCGCGGATCGGCCTCAAGCCGCTCAGGCTCGAAGCTAAGGAGGGCCTGAGCCTCGTCAACGGCACACCCTGCGCCACCGGCCTTGCGGCGCTTGCGCTTTCGCGCGCCACGCATCTCTTCGACTGGGCGGATGCCGCCGCCGCCATGACCTATGAAAACCTCGGCAGCCAGGCCAATGCCTTTGCCGCCGGCCCGCTGGCGCTTCGTCGCTCGGACGGATTGGACGCGGTCGGAGCAACGCTACGCGCCTATCTCGCCGATAGCCCGATGCTGGCCGAGACTGCCGGCACCCGCACGCAGGATCCCTTGAGCCTTCGCGCTGTGCCCCACGTGCACGGGGCCGCGCGCGATGCGCTCGCCCAGGTCGCCGAAGTCGTCGACCGCGAGCTTGCAAGCCTCACCGACAACCCGGCCGTGTCGGGCACGCCTGAGGCGCCGGAAGTGCATTCGCAGGCCCATGCGGTGGGTGCAGCCCTCGGCCTTGCCATGGACAGCCTGGCCGTCGCCATTGCCGAAGTCGCCGCCATTTCCGAGCGGCGCATCGACCGGTTGGTCAATCCGCTGGTGAGTCGCCTCCCGGCCTTCCTTGCCGGGGACAGCGGCGTTGCCTCCGGCTTCATGATCGCGCAATACACGGCCGCCTCGCTCGCCGCCGAAAACCGGCGCCTGGCCGCACCCGCAAGCCTTGACGGCGGCATCACCTCGGCGCTGCAGGAGGATATCCTCACCCATGCGACGCCCGCCGCCTGGAAGGCGCTCGCAATCGCCGACAATCTCGAAACGATCCTTTCGATCGAGCTGCTCGCCGCGACGCAAGCCTATGACCTGCAGCCGCGTGGCCGCGCTGCCCGCACCGGCGCGCTCTACCGGCGCATCCGTGCGGACATTCCCACCTATGCCGACGACCGGCCGCTCAACGGCGACTTCGCCCGCATGCGCACGCTGATCGAAGGAGGCACGCCATGAAGGTCCTGCGCGCGAAAGACTACAAGCGCATGCCGTGGAAGAACGGCGGGGGCGAGACGGTGGAGATCGCCATTTTCCCCGAGAAGGCCTCGCTTGGCGATTTCGACTGGCGCGCCAGCATGGCGACCGTTGCCACCGACGGCCCCTTCTCCAGCTTTCCCGGCATCGACCGCACGCTGTCCATCCTTCAGGGCAAGGGTATGCGGCTGATGATCGAGGGGCGCGCGCCCGCCTTGATGACCGGCGAGACGGCGCCGCTCCCCTTCCCTGCCGACGTCGCAACCTCGGCGACGCTCGTCGATGGTCCGATCGTCGACCTCAATGTCATGACACGGCGCGGAAAGCTCGCGCACTCGGTTCAGCGCCTGGCGATAGACCACCCGCACAGGGCGGAAAGCCTGGGGGGCACGACCCTCCTGCTTTGCCACGGCGGCGCCGCGCGGCTGACCGCAGGCGAGACCACTGCCGACCTCGCAGCGGGCGACACGGCGGTGCTCACGGGCGCAACCGCCGTCACCATCGAACCGGCGGCCTCTGCCGTCCTCTTCCTGATCACAATCGACAAGCCGGCCGCCTGATCGGGCGCCGGCTCGCATCGTTCAGCCGCGCTTGAGATGCAGCAGCGGATAGGGCCGGCCCGCATCATCGACAGGCGAACGCCCGACCACCTCAAAACCCATCCGCCGATAGAAACCGGCGCCCGACACATTCTGCTCGTTGACATCGACCGTCAGCACCGGATGCAGGCTCATCGCATGCTCGATCAGCCGCCGGCCGACACCTGCGCCGCGCGCGTCGGCATGGACGAAGAGCGAGTCGATCTGCGCCCCGCTCATGCCCATGAAAGCGAGCGCCTGGTCATTTTCGTCCGCGGCAATCCAGAACTCGGCGGCCGGCAGATACTGGTCGCGCACCAGCACCTCGATTGCAGCAAAATCCTCCGGCGTCAGGAAATCATGGGTGGCAACGACGGCGCTACGCCAGATCTCGAAGGTGCGCGGAAAATCGGATGGACGGGAGGGGCGGATGGAGATGGTCATGATGCAATCGCTTCTGAAAATGCGGCGGCGGCGAGGCGTTGCCGCGCGTCCGGCTGAGGCCAACGCCGTTTTGCGCGGGCGCCAGCCTGTGAAGATGTCCGGTCCTGATCCGGTCCGGCCGAGCTGCGCACCTTATCCGCCGCCCCGACGATCGCAAGCAGTCTCTGCACCTGCGGTTTTCAGGCCACGCCGGTTAAGAATTCAGCAACCATATTCCATGTTCCCCGGGGAACAGCACAATTGACGCCACACGATAGTCTCCATGTCACGGTTTTTAGCCAAGACATCAACAAGCGCAGGACATGGGGGACAAGGACATGATCAAAACCGCTTTCGGCGTCAACGTCACCGTACTGGTCTTCTCGATCACCGTGATCGCGATCATGCACTTCGCCCTGTCCCAATATCGCGCAGCCGAAATCGCCAATATCGACCTGCCGGACTACACGACGATCACCTCGTCGATCAGCAGATAATCATTTAGTTTTTTCGATTGGGCGTCGGCCAAGTCACGGCGAATGCAACGTCGCTGCCATGAGCGACCGTCCCCGGGCGGTGTTGCTTACGTACCGCCAACACAATTCCAGAGCCTTGCAACCGCAGCTGGCGCGCCTTTCAGGTCGACCTTGACCTCGGCGTCACCAACGCGGAACATGAGTTGGACGCTTTGTTCGATTGGCGCCTGGAAGCCACCTTCCTCACCCCCGCCGCGCACGACCAGTTGCTGCGGCGTGAGAACCTCGACGCTGACGGCGGGGTAAGGCTTGCCATCGAAAAGCAACTCGGCGCTTGGAGGCGTCTCGGCCTTGAACGACCAGGCTTCGTTGTAGAATCCAAGATCAAATGCCTCGTTGGCGTTCGCATAGACCATGAATGTCGTCGCCCCATCGGCGTCTCGCGACAGCACGCAGCCATTCGCTTTGTCGCCGTTCAGGCGCGCACCACTCCAAACGCCGAACTTGAAAGCGCGATCCGGGGCGTCCTTGGCAGTCTCCTCGATCCCATAGTTCAGGAGGTTCGGCGGCGTACCATCCGTCCTAAATTGCAGAACATAGGCACCTTTCTCGGCATCAGTGCCTTCACATTGGGTCGTCGCCGGTCCTTTGAACGGATTTTCGTAGAAACAGGAACCGGTTACGTCTTTGGAGCTTATAGGCTCGCCATCCTTGCCGCGGTTCACAATGACCTTGTCGACACTCTGCAACTGGCTATCGGCGTCCGGCTTTTCGCCTTCGATGCCGCTAAAGGTGATGGCGCCGCCAGAGCCGATGTTCACTGTGAAGCCCGTCCGGCCGGTGCGGTAAATCGACTGGATGAGCCGCCCCTCGCACGTGTTCGTCATATCTTCGCCAGCAACGACCAAGCGTTCGCAGGTGCCAGTCACCATCGCCACGCCACTCAGATCACCGATCCCTTGCGCGGCAGCCGGCACACTGGCAAGGCCGCCCGCCATCACGGTTGCAGCCAGCAGACCAAAGAAGAGGCTCGACGTCGCACGCATCCCTATCTCCACAAAACCGTTCGAATATCCGAAGTTGTAGTCAACCTACAAAGCTATCGTTTGGTCCGCCAGTGGCGTCGGCACCTGTATGAAGTGGATTGGGCGATGGATTATGATACGGAACGCTGATCAGTGAACCAGCACTTGGAACAAGCGCGAGAAGAACGTGCAGAAAGGCCCAGACAAAATGACGGACCCGCAAAACGAGCTGAAGCTCAGTGCCTTCAAGTTCCACGAACAGGCGGTCCGCGCATCCGTCGGCAGCAAGCAATTGACACTCGATGCCCTCGAACTCGGCGGCGAAACTCTGGTCGTGCTGACATGGCTCGGCAATTCCGAGAAGGGCCTGCGCAAACCCGAATATGTCCTGCCCTTGAGCGCGGTGGCCCATCAGGAACTGGGCAACGAGCCGGACGCGAAATACAAATGGGCCATCAGCGCGCCCCTGCCGCAATCGCTTTTCGACGGCACCGCGTCACGGCCGTTCAGAAGGCAGTTCGGGGTCAAGAGTGGGCCGGCGCTGACATTGCCGCTGAAGCTGGCAAAGCCTTAAAGACGGGTGCCGGCACGCAGCACCGGCAACATGAACCGCTCTCCTTCTGGCGAGCGGCCGTCCCCTCGTTCTCGTGGGCGAATCGGGCTATGGTCGCAGCATGACCGCGACCACAGTCGAGCGCTTCAAAAGCCATGACCGAGCTTGAGGTGGCTTGCCAGTTCGTCTGACCGCTGCAGCAGCGAGCGATGCTCGGAGGTAAACGCCGCCCGAAAAACCGGGCGGCGGGAATCCTCGGCTGCAGCCAATTTCCAATGTTCTTCAGAGGTCGTTGTCAACGAACGACGATCTAGCTGCAACGCATCACAAGGGTTGCCGAAGCTGTACGAAGTCGTTCTGCAAGTAACTCGTGGGCTGACTGGAGCAGGGTTTGCGAGTTGGATGTCTTCGCGCTGCTTGGCCCGCACGCGCAAGGCAACTTCGCGCTTGTATTCCGCTTCATAGCACTGGCGAAACTCACCGGACTGAGACCCATAACCCTGCTTCACGCAGCGCATGGCCATCTGGTTCACGAATTCCTTCTGCTGGGTCTAGGTCATTTCCTCGACCTGCTGGGTTTGACAGCCGGCCAAAAGCGTTGCGGCAACGACCGCTGGCAGTATGCGCATTTTCATGTGAACCCCTTCAACTAACGGGGCCAGCAACCAGATCGCCGGCAAATTGTCGAGCAATGAAGTTCTCGCCGAGCACTCGATCCACAATCAGGAGCACGTTGAAGTTGACGGCCTGGAAACCCGAGAAATCAAGGCTGTCGTCGCCAAATCGAGCCGCTTGCGAACATACAAGTGATCAGCCGAAATGCGTCCAAACTTGCATGTCGCCAAAGACGTACTAGCCCCATTCAATCGAGGTCGCCGTACAGTTCGCGGGAGGCCTCAACGACTTCGACAGGCGCGGCATCACCTAAATCTTGCAGATACTGGAGAAACTCATCCTTCCGTTTCAGGCAGAAAATGCGCGCCTTCAGGTTCACGCCCTTCGCAACTGACTTTTGTTGCAGCAAGTCAGCACACTCGTTGTCGAGAAACATGGCATCCACGTACGGTCCATAAACAGAGATGACCTTAATATCGTTCGACATGCCGCGTGTTGGGTATCTTTTTTGTCCTTTCGCGAGCCGGTCCGCGATCGCCGCGAAAAGATGCGCAGATACCCAACCCGCCGGCAAAGTCTGCAATTGGGGCCATGCAAAGAACTTTGCCGTTTCTTTCAATGCCTGTGCTTCTGGAATGCCGCGCTCAGTGAACACGCGATTGATTTCGTGGATTAGCGAAACAACCGGCGCAAGGGCGCCCTGCATAAATCCCTCATTGTCTCCCGACTTCATTGCCGCCGCAGCCTTGGACATAAAGTGGAGATAGCCGCCTATGTAGGTAGCAAAGGCGTCCGAAAGCTCATGACTTAGCACCTGTTCAAAGGTAGGGCGTTCAGTCGCCCAGCGATCGTAGAGGGAAACAAGGTTGGCCGCACCATCGTCTCTAGCTCGCCTCGTGTCCTCGACGAATGCGCTCCAGTCCATTTGTGCGGTTATGTGGATGTCTTGCAGCCAGGCATTTCTGCTTCCGTGCAGGATTTCATCGACATTGAACTCCAACCGGGGAGCATTTTGCCCCTTCAAATAGGCATCGAGATAGTCAAAGATTTGATCATGCTCAATTTGTGTTGTGTTCTCAAAGGACGTATCCCCGCCCAGCATCTCATGAGCCAGGCCGAGCGCCTCACTGTCGTAATGGACGATTGTCTCATCTCGGTGAATGTTCGACGCAGGGCAGATGATCTGCTGACGCATTATTGCACGATCCAAGAGCCCGCTAGCTTCGGACCAGAATTTAGCATGATGCGCGCCGGGCGCTAGTTTACCGGTCTTAGTTTGGAAGATGGCGGTAATCGCGAACTGATCCAAGTAAAGGACCTGTTTGTCGAGATCTGGTAACGGATGCGAAGTGGATACCTTGCAGAACTTGCAACGCCGCTTGAAAGATGATGGCGAGATCCAGACGATGCCCGTAGCAGACTGCTGGCCGCAACTACCGCAATCCTTAAAAGGGGGGCGCTCGAACATTCCGAACCTCCGTTTGAACCTCCCTCATAAGTCGCAGATTCGACCCTTGCTCGCAAACTAGGCGGGATCTGGCTTATCTCCACAATTTTGAGATGACGAGGAAATTATGCGAGTGTTAAGGGCGCGGACTAGGGCGTCCGTCTGCCGTACTGCTTCCACGAGCCTCCAAAAGGTCTTTGGCGACCTCTTTGCGCAGAAGATGAAGATCAATCTCTTCCCGATCGTCCGTATCGAGAAACTGGTTGAGCAGCCCTACATTGCGTCGGGAAACGGCTTGCTCCATCGACGTTGCAGGCAAAGAAATGCGAGCCTGCTCATGCAGCTCGCGCATCAACAGTTCCACGCGCTCCCGAAGGCCAGCCTTCACGACCTTCGTCCCAAACAAGAGCCAGTGAGAGCTTACTCTAAGCAGCGAGCTGCCACCGTCTACGCTAACCTCGCCTTGGAGGAAAAGCGCTAGATACGTCTTCGGCGTGGATAGTCGGAAAATGGTAGCGGAGGAGGGATTCGAACCCCCGACACAAGGATTATGATTCCTCTGCTCTAACCTACTGAGCTACTCCGCCGGGTACCGCGTCAGCGCTTCGTAGTGGAAGCCGTCTTGACTGGACGGGCGGCTTATACGGCCCGCTTCCGCCCACTGTCAACCCAAGTCTCCGGGAAAATGTGAAGTTTTCACAACAGCCCGGAAATCAAGGGCTTCAGGCGGCTGCCTGCGCCGAAAGCAGCGCCTTCAGCGCGGCTTCCGCGCCGGCTTCGCGTTCCGATTTGCGAATAAATCCGCCGCCATAGACGCGCGCGTCCTCGCCGACGCCGGAATAGAGCGCGCAGGCCTGGCCGGGCGCGATGCCGGCTTCGCCCTCGGCAAGCTCCACATAGATGCCCTCGTCGTCCATCGCGAGCACGGCAGGCGCCGGCTGGCGGGTGGAGCGCACCTTGGCGAAACATTCAAAGCCACGGGCGGCTGCCGCTTCGACATCCTCGTCGCCTAGCCAGTTGACGTCGCGCAGGTAGACGCGGCGCGTCTCCAGCGCTTCCTTGGGGCCGACGATGACGCGGCGCGAGCGGGCATCGAGATAGACGACATAGAGCGGCTCGCCGGTCGCAACACCGATGCCGCGGCGCTGGCCGATCGTGTAGTGCAGGATGCCCTCATGCGTGCCGAGCACGCGGCCGTCGAGATGCACGATGTCGCCGGAGAGTGCCGCATTCGGCTTCAGCTTCGAGACGATGTCGCTGTACTTGCCCTGCGGCACGAAACAGATGTCCTGGCTGTCGGCCTTCTGGGCGACGACAAGGCCCATCTCTTCGGCGAGCTTGCGGGTTTCGGCCTTGGAGAGATGGCCTAAGGGGAAGCGCAGATAGTCGATCTGCTCCTGCGTCGTCGCAAAGAGGAAGTAGCTCTGGTCGCGGTCGGCATCCGTCGGCCGGTAGAGCGCCCGCTGGCCGGCATAGCGCGGGTTCGGGCTCGGGCGCGAGCGGATATAGTGGCCGGTCGCCAGCGCATCGGCGCCGAGTTCCTTGGCCGTCAAGAGCAGGTCGGCGAACTTGACCGTCTGGTTGCAGGCAACGCAGGGGATCGGCGTCTCGCCGGCGATATAGCTTTCGGCGAAGGGATTGATCACCGTTTCGCGGAAGCGCGCTTCGTAGTCGAGCACGTAATGGGGAATGCCGAGCGTTTCGCAGACGCGGCGCGCATCGTCGATGTCCTGGCCGGCACAGCAGGAGCCGGCCCGGTGCACAGCAGCGCCGTGATCATAGAGCTGCAGCGTGATGCCGAGAACATCGTAGCCCTCGCGTTTGAGCAGGCCGGCAACGACGGAACTGTCGACGCCGCCGGACATGGCAACGACGACACGCGTATCTTCGGGCTTGCGGTCAAAATCGAGACTGTTCACGGGATCCAATCCGGCCTTCGGGCGGCAACCTTGCGCCTGCCCTGTTTCACGCTTCATGCGATGCTTTGCCGAGCAACTCTCGGCCCACGGCATCTTCGGCTCCGCGGCGGCCGGCATCAATCGGATGCATAGAGCGCGTCGCGGTACTTTCAGTTCCGCGACATATAGAAACTTGTCCGTCCGGCGGCAAGGCCGGCCGCTGCGGATGACATGCGCGTGCCTGGCCCTAAAGGCGTCAGATCAGCTTCAGCCGCATGGCGCGGGCAATCGCCTGCATGCGGTTGACGGCATCGAGCTTGCGGGTCGCGCTCTTGAAGTAGCTGCTGACCGTATAGGTCGAGATCCCCAGGATGATGCCGATCTCGTCGCTGCTCTTGCCGGCGGCCGCCCAGCGCAGACATTCCAACTCGCGGCTCGACAGCTTTTCGCGTGCGGTATTGCCGGTGTCGAAGGTGCGCTCCAGGCATTCGAAAAGCTGGACCAAAGTGAGATACAGCGTGGCGCGCTCGACGCCCGCCGGCGCCTCGCGGCGGCCCGACAGCATGGCGATGAAGGGATCGCCGCCGCTTGTGTGCAGCAGCACCGCGAAATGGCGCGCCATCTCCGGATGGGCGAGCAGCCGGTGCACCATCGCCTCGTCCGCAGGCTTGGCCGCGACATCGAGCAGTTCGGCCCCGCCGGTTACCGGCAGCTTGGTGAAACGCAACTTTTCAACCAGCCCGCTCGACTGGAAAGTCTCGCAGGCGTCGTATTGGCGCACCAGTTCGGACGGCCAGTTGCTGAGCACCAGCCGCTCGGAAAAGCGCTGCTGTTCGGCAAGCGGCATGCGCGCGATCATAAAATGGCCGAAGCCATAGCGCGCGATCAACCGCCGCATGAGATGCAGAAGTTCGTACTCGGTGCGCACCGTGGCCGTATCGATGTCCGAAAACATCTCCACCGTTTCAGCCTCGCGCAGCAAGGCCGGTTCATGCGATTCCTTCATCTGCGATCACCACATCCCCGGCGCCACCGCACCGGTCGAGAGAAATACAAACAACGCCCCACATCGTCAGGAGCATGAAATTCACCCGGCAGGCGAAATAAAACTGCCGCTACCGGCCTGCCCGCGAAAGAAACGCGTCCGGTTGTGAAAAATATGACGATGCACCAAGAATGAATGCGGGAGCGTACATACGACGCTCATCCTTATTTCGGGGCTTCGTTACCAAAAATTTTAGTTAAAGTGAAATGTGGTATTTGCATGGCTCCCATGTCAATTCCGGGAGAATCCGGATTGTTCTCAAGCGTTTCCACAAGTCGGGGAAATATTGCCGCAAGTTTTGGGGGACGCCGCACATGGGCAAAGGCCCATCGGAAGTGTCTCAAATTATGAGCAAATTGTTACTTGACGCTTAGGCAAATGTTAAATGTGGCAGGCTAAGGTCACGGTCATATGGTCTTGAGTTTGTGTAGAGAGTCCCATGACCGAAATGATGCGACCACGCGTGAAATATGTCATCGGCCCCGATGGCAGCCCTCTGACGATTGCGGATCTGCCGCCGGCGAATACCCGGCGCTGGGTAATCCGCAGGAAGGCTGAGGTTGTTGCCGCCGTGCGCGGTGGCCTGTTGAGCCTGGAAGAAGCGTGCGAACGCTATACCCTTACTGTCGAGGAGTTCCTGTCCTGGCAGTCCTCGATCAACGATCACGGTCTCGCCGGCCTGCGCACCACTCGCATCCAGCAGTATCGCCACTAATTTCGCCCATCACAGGGCCATAGGTCGCGCGGCGGCTCCGGGTTCCCCGGGGCCGCCGCCGTCGTTTTTAAAGGTCCCGTGCGGACCGGCATTGGTTGCGTTTCGCGAACGCACTGTGCACCGGCGATGGCCGAGCGGGCGATTCCGATTTGCGAAAAACTGCGCTAGCTTCCACGCAGACAAACCCGTTCCAAGGAAGGTTGCCATGGAAATCATGCACGAGGAAACCGGATCGCACGGCCGCTACTCGACATCAGTCGAAGGCCATACCGGTGAAATGACCTATTCGCGCACCTCGCCGCAACTGATCATCGTCGATCACACGCTCGTTCCGGATGCCCTGCGCGGCACGGGCGTCGGCCAGGCCCTGGCCAAGCATGCAATCGAGGAAGCCCGCAAGGGCGGCTGGAAGATTATCCCCCTCTGCCCTTTCATGAAAGCCCAGGCGATGCGGCATCCCGAATGGCAGGACGTCATCCAGGGTTGAGACACCTGCGCCTGCGGCCGCGGCACGAATCTTATATCGAAATCGCGTGCACCTTGAAAGAACCAACGGCGCTGTCGGTCCCGAAATGAGAAGACCCGCCCGGATGCCGAGGCATCGGGGCGGGTCTTTTTGTCTTGTCACGATCGTGCCGGATCGGATCATGCCAACCGCATGATCCGTCAAGGATGGAACCATCTGCTCCGAAACGGGCTGTCGGCCCGTCCAACGGACAAATCCCCCTTGCCGCATCCGGCTCGGGGTTAAAATCACCCTTTGGACCAAGACGTTACGGCCCGCTGCGCCGGATTGTGGCGCAGGAGCCGCAGCTATGCCCGCAGGCGGGTCGACGTGTCCCGCTCTTCGAGGGCCGCCGCCTTCGCGTATTCGGCCTGCACTTCTTCGAGCGCGAGTTCGGCAGCATCCTGCTGCGTCTTCAGCTCGCGAATGGAGACCTGAAGATTGTCGGCTCTCTGACGTGCGGCCTTGGCGAAGGTGGGATAGGCGAAGTGCTGGGGATCGGAGATACCCGACTTCTTCTCCTCGAAAATAATCTGATTTTCCAGATCCTTGGTCATCCGTTCGAACTCAGCCATCATCATCTGAAGCTGGTTCAGCTGACGCTGCTTCTCCCGGACCTGAAACTCCTTCAGGCGGACAAGGCTCTCACGTGCTTTCATACGCAATACTCCCGTGGATAACGAGACCCCGGTTACTGATTTGCCCGCGAGCCGGCCCGAACAGGGCCGGAAACGAAAAATCTTCAGCGATATTAACAAAAGCCTACCGCTGGTAACCTTTCGTTTACGGGCATCGTTAATCATAGGCGTGATGATTTAAGGCTCCGTAAATGCTGAGGCACGAAATGTGACCGCCCCGGCATTAACGAGTCAGAAGAGTCAGATAACGGGATTTCCTCATGTTTCACATGAGATTAGCCGTTCTGGATTCACGTTTGAAATCAGGAGACTGCTAAAAATATTTAACAAACTCGATACACCTTGCCAGAGGGAATCAGAATTTGTTAACCATTTGGTGGCAGCCTCCAAATCAGGCAACGACTGGATCCGTATCGCGTAAGGGTGCCACGACAACCTTGGGCGGCGGAAAAGGGGAAGAATATGCGGGTTCTATTAATTGAAGACGACAGTGCAACGGCTCAGAGCATTGAGCTGATGCTCAAGTCCGAGAGTTTCAACGTCTACACCACCGATCTCGGTGAAGAAGGCGTCGATCTCGGCAAACTTTATGACTATGACATCATCCTTCTTGACCTCAACCTGCCGGATATGTCCGGCTACGAAGTCTTGAGAACGCTGCGTCTTTCCAAGGTGAAGACACCCATCCTGATTCTTTCGGGCATGGCCGGCATCGAAGACAAGGTTCGCGGCCTGGGCTTCGGCGCAGACGACTACATGACCAAGCCGTTCCACAAGGACGAACTGGTCGCTCGCATTCATGCGATCGTCCGCCGCTCCAAGGGCCACGCCCAGTCGGTCATCTCCACCGGCGAGCTTATCGTCAACCTGGATGCCAAGACGGTTGAAGTGGGCGGACAGCGCGTCCACCTGACCGGCAAGGAATACCAGATGCTCGAGCTGCTCTCGCTGCGCAAGGGCACGACGCTCACCAAGGAAATGTTCCTGAACCACCTCTACGGCGGTATGGACGAGCCGGAACTGAAGATCATCGACGTCTTCATCTGCAAGCTGCGCAAGAAGCTTGCAAACGCCGCCGGCGGCGCCAACTACATCGAAACCGTCTGGGGCCGCGGCTATGTGCTGCGCGAGCCGGATGGTGCCGAATACGCCGAAACTGCCTGATTCCCTGCCAGGGCTTGCACCGATCCCCGCATGATGCGGGCCCGACATTCGAGAGTTTCGCAAAACCCGCCTATGAGGCGGGTTTTGTTTTGCGCGGAAACGACCGCGCTCGCCTCTTCTGCGATGATGTTCCCTCGGATCCCGGGGCGTACCGCATCTGCCGCCCTCCCTTTCGCGCTGATCGAAAGCCTGCTCGGCGCCGGGTTGGCACAACAAAAAGCCGCGGCAAACGCCACGGCTTGATTTCGCTGCAAGGATGCCAGGATAAGGCGGCTCAGGCCGCCATCGACTGGCTCGCGAAAACGCTGGTCAGGATCTTTCGGTCGAAAGGCTTCAGCAGGAAGTCGTCGGCACCAGCCCGCTTGCCGGCCATCATCTTCTTCAGGTCCGCCTCGACGACGCAGTAATAAATCCGCACCGACGGGCCGTTCGGCAGCCGGCGAATGTTGCCGATAAGCTCAAGCGCGCCTTCAAGACCCGCGTCGATGATCAGGATGTTCGGGAGTTCCGCTTCGCAGCGCACGAGCGCCTCGAGGCTGTTCGACGCCTCGTAAACCATGAAGCCCATACCGGAGAGGATACGTTTTCCAACTTTCCGGACGACATCCGAGCCGTCGGCAATCATCAAACGTCGCATGTCCAACTCCCTTCGCCACTTACCTATACGCGTATCGGCATTACTGAAACAACTCTATACAAATTTGGGAAAGATTTCGTTACGGAGTTTGCTTAACGAATCTTTTTCGCGCGAGATCAACCCGCTGAAAATATTAAGTTTTCTAAGATTCAGGTGACAGTGAAACGCCTTTGGCAGATACGATTCCGCCGGATGCGATGGCACCCGGCGGCTGTCGAGACGTCAAAAAATCGGGGCGCCTGGCGCCGCCGACTTAAACCTCAGGCTGCATCTTGGCGGTGAAGATGATTTCCTCGCCGGTCGAGGTGACGGCGATTTCCATGCCCGCCTCCTCGCCGAGAAGCACCGTGTAGTAGGGCTGGATCGAATGGGCGTCGACGGCCTCTTCCGGCGTGCCGGACAGGAGTTCCACCAGCCTTGGAGGCACGCGCATCATCCGGCCCTTGGCAACGAGCGTGAACACGGCGTCGAACTCCGGGTTCTCGAGCGTCACGTCGATCGAGCCGCCGCGCGGAATGGCGCCGTAGGCGATCAGGAAGAGGTTCAGGAGCAGCTTGACCCGGTTCTTGGCAATGATCGCCCGCGGGCCGTGCCAGTTGACCTCGGTCTTCTTCTCGGCCGCGGCAAAATCCTTCGCCGCCTTTTCCGCTTCGCCGGTATCGATCGACGCACCGACCGAGCCCGACGCGCCGAAGGCAAGGCGTGCAAACTTCAGCCGGACCGAGGCGTTGAGCGCGCTCGTGCGGATGAGATCCATCGCATCGGCATCGGCGCCGCCCTCGTCGAGCAATTCCAGGCCGTTGTTGATGGCGCCGACCGGGGAAATGATGTCGTGGCAAACCCGGCTGCACAGAAGCGCGGCCAGATCGGGTCCCGTCAATGTCAGGTTCGGATTCGTTGCCATCTTAGTTCCTTGTTTGGTGCCATCGGCCCTCGCCCATGGCACGCGCCGTGGTCATGCCGGTAAAGCCTCCTGCGTGAAGACGCAAGTCATGAGCTGCCCGGCGCAGCCGTTCATCAGTGGAACATAATGACACCACATTTGGTAAACCGATTGTTAAGACCATCGGTTCAAATTGCATGGAATTGGTCCAGACCCCACCTGGCCGCGCAGTGATCTGACTGTCGGCCACTGCAAACCCGCAAGCGAGCAAATTTCGCGCCTGACGGAGGATATGATGCATCAGATCATGAAGGCTGCCACATCGGCTGGTCGTGTTGTCCTGGCCACGATGTTTCTGGTCGCCGGCGCCCTGTCCGTCGCGCACGCCCAGTCGGCGAACAACAACAGCCAATACACCATGCAGGAAATCGTCGATGCCGGTCACGGCTTCTTCGGAGAAACCTCCGGCGGCCTTGCCAAGGTTGTCGAACGTGCCTTTGAACGCTACGGCTTGCCGAACGGCTACATTCTCGGACAGGAAGGCTCAGGCGCGTTCATCGCGGGCCTCACCTATGGCGAAGGCGAACTCAACACCAAGAATGCCGGACAGCACAGCGTCTTCTGGCAGGGTCCGTCGCTCGGTATCGACTGGGGCGGCCAAGGCAGCCGCGCCATGATGCTCGTCTACAATCTGCCGAGCGTGCCGGCGCTCTACAAGCGCTTCGGCGGCGTCTCCGGCTCCGCCTATGTGGTTGCCGGCGTCGGCATGACGGTGCTGACCGACGAGAACATCGTCGTGGTGCCGATCCGCACCGGCATCGGCGCACGCCTCGGCGTCAATGTCGGCTACCTCAAGATGACCCAGAATCCGACCTGGAATCCCTTCTAAGACCGTTGCCGGACCTGCCTGTCGCAAAATCCGGCACCATAGACTTGCAGCGCACGAAACGTCATGTTTAGTGCAAGGAAACGGAAGATGGAGCGCCTGCCGTGCCCGTTGTGGCCGGGCAGGCGGTTCGGTTTCCGGTCCAGTTTCGAAACGGCCAGCTCGTGATCCAATTCTCGCTTCTCTTTGCCCTGGGCTTTCTGACGGCGATCATCATCGGTCTCCTGGTCGCACCGGCGATCCACCGCCGCATCGTGCGTTTCGCCGAGGACCGGCTGAAGGCGACGATGCCGCTCAGCCCCCAGGAGGTGCGCGCGCAGAAGGATGCGGCCCGCGCCGCTTTTGCCGCCGAGAACGCCCGCACGCTTCAGGCCCTGAAGCGCGAACGGGACAAAGGCGTGTCACTGATGCTCACAAACGAGAAGAGCCTGCAGGAGGCCCGTCGCCTCAGCGGCGAAAACGCCGATCTGCATGCCCAGCTTGCCGACATGAACGTCGAGGCGGCAGACATGCGCTCGGCCATCCGCCAGTTCGAACAGCGCCTGGAGCGGATGAAGGCGACGCTCGACAGCGTCGAGCGGGACAACGCCGGCAAGGCCGACGAGATCAGGAAGCGTGACGTTCAGCGCGCCCAGGATGCTGCCGAGACCGACAATCTGCGGATCAACCTGGCCGCACGCGACACAGAGGTCGAGCATCTGAAAAGCCGGATTGCCACGCTGCGCGACGAGCGCGAAGCCCTGCGCGGCGACTTGAAGACCGAGACCACCCATGCAAAGGAAATGGAACTCCGCCTGTCGCGCGACGAAACCCGCCTGCACCGGTTGGAAGACAAGCTTGCGCG
Organism: Ensifer sp. PDNC004; assembly: GCF_016919405.1. Taxonomy (NCBI): domain Bacteria; kingdom Pseudomonadati; phylum Pseudomonadota; class Alphaproteobacteria; order Hyphomicrobiales; family Rhizobiaceae; genus Ensifer; species Ensifer sp. PDNC004. The sequence goes on along the minus strand of NZ_CP070353.1, from coordinate 3,613,126 downwards.
CGAAATGGCAACCAGCGCCGATCGCGAGAGCGCGCTCGAAAGGCGCGCCGGTGAAATCGAGAGATTGAAGGCCAAGGTGAAGGACACCAATCAGGAAATGCGTGACGCCGCCAAGGCCCTGCGCGCCGCCGGCGTCGCCTTTCCCTTGCGCCGCGACCGCAAGCCGGCATCCGAGCAGGCGGGCAATGGTGCTGCAGCGCCGGTCGAATTGGCAAACGGGGATTCCGGCTCCATTGTCGCCGCCGGCGATCTGCGCAATCGCGCCACCGCCCTTTCGGAGCGCCTGACCAACTCCAAGTCCTCAGCCCATGACGAGGCGCTGCGCGACGAAGTCGCAGCAATCGCCGCAGGCATGGTCGCCCTTACGGCGGCGAATGAGGGCGCCACCTCTCCCATCCTCGGCCTGCTCTCGGGCGAGGAAGAAGGCACAGCCAACAGAAAAAGCCTGGCGAAGCGCGTCAAGGATATTCTTCCGCGCGAGTAGGCGCCCGCTGCCGTCGCGGACTGTCTGCCCTCACACCAGCGCGCCCCCTCAGATCCGGCCGTTGATCAATGCCACCTGGTGCAATGCGATGCCGGCCGCGGTCGACACGTTGAGGCTGTCGAGCCCCGGCCGCTGGCGGATG
>NZ_CP070353.1:3152500-3307500 GCF_016919405.1 Ensifer sp. PDNC004 | reverse complement strand
GCTCAACGAAAAGGCAAACTCGCTGTTCGGCAAGGCGTCGATCGGGCTCGAATATCTCTTGAAACGTTCCGGGCCAATGGCGATGGCGCCGAGCCAGCTCGGCATCTTCACCCGCTCCGGGCCGGAAAAGGAAACGCCGGATCTGCAGTATCACGTGCAGCCGGTGTCGCTCGACAAGTTCGGCGAGCCGGTTCATTCCTTCCCGGCTATCACCGCCAGTGTGTGCAACCTTCGTCCGGAAAGCCGCGGTTCGGTGCATCTCAAAGGGCCGGACTTTGCCGCCTCACCGGACATCCGGCCGCGCTACCTGACGGCGGAGGCCGACCGAAACGTCGCGGTCAATGCCATCCGGCTAACGCGGCAGATCGTCAGGCAACCTTCCTTCGCCCGCTTCAACCCGGTCGAGTTCAAGCCGGGGCCTTCCTACGAGACCGAGGAGGACCTGAAGCGTGCGGCCGGCGACATCGGCACGACGATCTTCCATCCGGTCGGGACCTGCCGCATGGGCGCCGATCCCGACAGCGTCGTCGATCCGGAACTGCGCCTACGGGGGCTCAAGGGATTGCGCATCGCCGACGCCTCGGTCATGCCGACAATCACCTCGGGCAACACCAACTCGCCGACGATCATGATCGCCGAAAAGGCGGCGACGATGATCCTCGCGGCCAATCGCTAGGCGTCTCGGGCAAGGGCGGGCGACGTTCGGGCGCCCGCCGAAGATGCTGATTCCACGCCGGATTCGGCCAGGTAGCGGTGTCGGATAACGGTAAACTGGCCGAAAAACGACGCGAAAAGCTTAAATCTCAGGCGTCGAGCCCCTATATCAGGCCCTGATGGCTCGGTTTGAGCCCAAGCAAGATTTAGGGGTTGTGATGGCAATGCAGCGATTTGGGCGTTTTGGACGAACTCTGGCAATGATGGCGATCGGCATGGTCGTCGCGCTGACCGTTGTGGACGTCGCCGAAGCGCGGCGTTCGGGCGGCGGCTTCGGTAGCCGCGGCACCCGCACCTTCTCGCAGCCGGCAACCACCAACACCGCGCCGACGAGCGCGGCACCGATCAACCGTTCGATGACGCCGCGCCAGGACGCAGGCCCCGCCGCCGCCACTCCGGCAGCCGGCCAGACGCGTCCGAACGCCACCCAGCCGAACGCCCGCCCGGGATTCTTCAGCGGCTTTGGCGGTTCGCTGCTCGGCGGCCTGATGGTCGGTGGTCTCATCGGCATGCTGATGGGCGGCGGCTTAGGCGGCGCTGCCGGCTTCCTCGGCCTGATCGTGCAGATGCTGCTAATCGGCGGCCTGATCATGCTCGCCATGCGCTTCTTCAACCGCAACCGCCAGCAGACGGCCTATGCCGGTCCGTCCGAGCGCTCGTCGGGCCAGCAGCCTTCGAACGGCATGCCGTCGTTCAAGATCCCGAGCATCGGCGGTGGCCAGGCAAGCGGCCAGCCGCAGGCGCGGCCCCAGGCTGCCCCTCAGGCAGCGCCCGTCACCGACGGCCCGACCGATGAGATCGGCATCGAGGGCTCCGACCTCGAGCAGTTCGAAAAGATGCTGAAGGAGGTCCAGGCCGCTTATGCTGCGGAAGACTACGGCACGCTGCGTCGCCTGACGACGCCGGAAGCCATGTCCTACCTCGCCGAAGAGCTCAGCGACAACGCCACGAGCGGCGTCAAGAACGATGTGCGCGATGTGCACCTGGTTCAGGGCGACGTCGCCGAGGCCTGGTCGGAAAACGGAACGGAGTTCGCGACCGTCGCCATGCGCTACGAGAGCATCGACGTCATGCGTGACCGCACCACCGGCAAGGTAATCAGCGGCGATCCGGACAATCTGACGGAAGCCGTCGAACTCTGGACCTTCGTGCGCAAGCCGGGCGCCGAGTGGCAGGTTTCGGCGATCCAGGGCGTCAGCCACTGACGCACTAAACAAAGCCTATAAGAAAGGCCCGGTCGGCATCGCCGCACCGGGCCTTTTCGTTTTCACGCGTCACACGGCGGCGGGGGCCGCAGTCGACGGCGCCAGAACACCGGCGATCAGGTCCCGCAGCCAGCGATGGGCCGGATCGCCGTCGCGCCGCCGGTGCCAGATCTGCCGGAAGGCGAAGGGCGGGATCGCGAAAGGCGGCGGGAAGATGGCAAGCTGCCCGGCCTCCCCGTCGCGGGGCAGGATACGGCGCGCGACCGTCAGCACGAGGTCGGTTCCGGCAACGAGACCGGGCGCCGCACTCCAATGGGGCAAAGCCAGCGCGATACGGCGCTTGTGTCCGATAGCCGAAAGCGCGAGGTCGATCTCGTTGCCGGTATCGCCGCGCAGCGAAACGAGGATATGCGGCCGCTGCAGATAGGCGGAAAGATCCATCGTAGTTTCGCCACCGAGGCTCACACGATCGGCCAGGCAGGCAAAGTGCTCCTCAAACAGCAAGGATGTTCTCAGATCCTCGGCAAGCGTCGGGAAAACCCCGAGCGCCAGATCGATCTCCCCGTCGATGGCCTGCGCCATCATCACTTCGCGGCTCGCCTGGCTGACAATGAGATCGACGTTCGGCGCCTGCTGGCGCAGCACTGCCGTCAGTTGCGGAAGCAGCACAAGTGCTGCGTAGTCGGACATCGCCAGCCGGAAGACATGGCGCGCGCGCGCCGGATCGAACGGCTGAGACCCCATGAGCTGACGCATATGCGCGAGCGCTTCGGCAAGCTGCGGCGCGATCTCCAGCGCCCGCACCGTCGGCTCGAGCTGGCCGCCGTGGCGCACCAGCAACGGGTCGTCGAACAGTGCGCGCAACCGCGCCAGCGCATGGCTGACGGCAGGCTGGCTCCTGTTCAGCCGGAGAGCCGCGCGCGAGACATGGCGCTCCGCCAGGAGGGCGTCGAGCACCACGAGCAGGTTCAGGTCGATAGCGCCAAGATTATTCATCGCACGAATATAGCACCTGCAAAATCGGAATTTCCATTCTCCGCGCAAATGAGAGAGGATCACGGCAACAAAAGGAAAAAAACAATGCCCAATCTCTCCTCCCTCCTGTTGCTTGCCGTGGCGATCTTCGCCGGCGCCGTCGTCCCCCTCCAGGCCGGCGCCAATGCCAACCTTGGCCGCCTCCTCGGCCATCCGCTCTGGGCGACGGTTGTCTCGCTCGGCGTCAGCCTCGCGCTCATCCTGCCGATGCTGATTGCATTCCGGGCGCCGTTGCCCAACCTGGCTGTGGCATTCAAGGGTCCGTGGTGGATCTGGATCGGCGGCCTCGCCGGCGTGATCTACATTACCGCGGCCCTCCTCCTTGCGCCGAAGCTCGGCGCGGCAAGCTTCATTGTTGCCGTCATTGCCGGCCAGATGGTCATTTCCATGCTGATCGACCACTACGGCCTGATGGGTTTTCCGCAAAAGCCAGTCAATGCGGCGCGGCTGACCGGCCTGTTCTTCATCGTCGGCGGCATGGTGATCACGCAGATCGCCAATGTCACGCCGGCCTTGGCCAACGCACCGCGATAGCGCAGGGCCGCCTATCCATCGCGGCAGCCATCACCATGAAGGCTGCCGCTTGTCACCTGAGAAGCGCCCATGGTAGATGGCTGGCCATGTCGAGCGAACCCCATTTGATGGCCTGATTAGCCCCGCAAGGCGGGGCTTGCATCTGTGAGCCCAGAACCGTCCGCCTCTCGCGCGGGCTTATCCTGTTCGCGTCGATCTCATCAAACCTGCCAATGCAGCAGACCCGAGATCGATTGCGTCTCATCGGGCTCTCCTATGAACACTTCCAATCTTTGGGGCGATGCCGCCTTCCGGCGCATCAGCCTTGTCCTCACCGTCGATTCCTTCTGCTCCTGGATGCTCGTCGCCGCGTTACCGCTCGTCGTCGCAACGCGTTTCGGCGCCGGTGCGGAACTGGTCGGCAGTCTTGCCTTGCGCCTGCTGCCGAGCCTCCTGCTTGCGCCGATCGTCGCCGCGCTCCTGCGGCGGAGCGGCCCTAGGCTTCCGGTGCTATGCTCCCTGTTGGTGACCGCCGTCGCCATTCCCGGCCTTGCATTCGCGCCGAACGCGATGACAGTGCAGATGATTGTCCTGGTCATCGGCACTGCGGATGCGGGGATCACGCCGGGCCTCCTGATGCTACGCGCCGCCGTCGTTCCCGCCGGTCGCAACATGGAGGCCAATACCGCATTCCAGGCGATCGACCGCTTCGGCAAGATTTTCGGACCGCCGGCAGCGGGTCTCGCAGTCGCCTCCGCCTCGATCGAGGCAACGCTTGCTGCGCTGGCGCTCGCCCAGATCGCGACAGCCCTTCTACTGGTGCTTCAACCACGCGACAGGCAGGTGCAAGAGAACGCGGCCCCTTCACACGCTCCGGGCTTCGAACGGGAAATCCTTGCGATGTTCCGCGAGAACCCCGTACTCTGGGCCTTGCTGCTCCCGGCTTTCGGCTACATGGTCTCGCTCGGGGCACTGCAGCCGTTCCTGTTCTGGCTCAATCGTGACCAGTTTCATCTCGGCCCCGAGATGTGGACTTTGCTTCTGGCGGCGCAGGGTGCCGGCGCCCTGATCGGCGCCATCGTCTCGCATCAATTGGCAGGGGCTTTGACCAGCACGCAAGCGCTGCTTCGCGCCTATCTCATCTCCAGCCTGCTCGAGGGCCTTTCGACCTTCGCGCTGATTTTCACGCCCAACTATCTGGTCGCGAGCGCACTGCTGATCGTCGGCGGCATACCGGAGATGATCGCCTTCGCCACCTACTTTACCCTCGTGCAACGCTGCCTGCCTCTTGAGCGCCAGGCCTTGTTTTATGCCGTCAGCTTGCCACTCATGGATGCCAGCTTGATCGCCGGCATCGTCTCGGGAGCCTTGTATACCAGCGATCTCGTGACGCTCGGGCAGTTCTGGCTCTTTGCCAGCGCCTGCGCCGTGCTGCCGGTTTTGCCGTTCCTTGTGTGGCGCGGGTCGGCGACCAACCGTTAGAGCCGTCTCCCCGCGGGAAAAAGACCAACGCCAGCCGTAACTTACGGCTGGCGCGTTTCACTTTGACTGGCCATACTCGCACCGGGCTATAAAGGGGTATTGCATGCAGGACCGGTTGTTCATCGACGGAAAATGGGAAAAACCGCGCCGCGGCGGCACGCTCGACGTGATCGACCCGGCGACGGAAGAGGTCATCCATCGTGCGCCTGCCGCAACCTACGAAGACGTGGACCGGGCCACTAAGGCTGCCCGCATCGCCTTCGACAGCGGTCCCTGGCCGAAACTGTCGGGAACCGAGCGCGCCGCCTATCTTCGCGCGATCGCTGCCAAGATCGAAGAGAAGCGCCACTCGCTGGCCCGGCTCGAAGTCGCCGACAACGGCAAGCCGCTGCCGGAAGCATTGTGGGACATCGACGATGCCGCCGGCTGCTTCCGCTATTATGCTGGCCTCGCCGAGGAACTGGACGCCAACCCGGAGGAGGCGATCACCGTCGGCGACAGCCGCTTCACGTCACGTGCCGTGCGCGAACCGCTTGGTGTCGTCGGCGCAATCACACCCTGGAACTATCCGCTGCTGATGGTGTCGTGGAAGGTGGCGCCGGCGCTCGCCGCCGGCTGCACCATCGTGCTCAAACCGTCGGAGCTGACGCCGCTGACAGCGCTCGAGCTCGGCGTCATCGCCGAGGAGGTCGGGCTGCCAGCCGGCGTGCTCAACATCCTCACCGGCACCGGCCAGGACGCCGGCCAGCCGTTGACCGAGCATCCGCTGGTCGACAAGCTTGCCTTCACCGGCTCTGTCGTCACCGGCCGCAAGGTGATGATGGCCGGAGCCCAGGACATCAAGAACGTCAGCCTCGAACTCGGCGGCAAGTCGCCCTTCGTCGTCTTCGCCGACAGCGATATCGACAAGGCCGTCGAATGGATCATGTTCGGCATCTTCTGGAACCAGGGCCAGGTCTGCTCGGCGACCTCACGCGTGCTCGTCGAGGAGACGATCTACGAGAGCGTCGTCAAGCGCCTCTGCGAGGAGGCCGCGAAAATCACCATCGGCAACGGCATCGATGACGGTACCCTGCTCGGGCCGATCGTCTCCAAGGGCCAGTACGACAAGATCATGGGCGCGATCGACCGCGCCCGCCAGGACGGTGCCACCGTGGCTGCCGGCGGAGGCCGCCCGGCCGGCCTCAACAGCGGCTACTTCATCGAGCCGACGGTGCTGACCGATATGCGCGAGGACAGCTACGTCTGGCGCGAGGAGATCTTCGGCCCGGTTGTCTGCGTCAAGCCGTTTGGCGAAGAGGCAGACGCGATCCGCATGGCCAACGACAGCCGCTTCGGTCTTGCAGCCGCCGTCATGTCGGCCGACAGGGACCGCTGCGAGCGCGTCGCCCGCGCCTTTCGCGCCGGCATCGTCTGGATCAACTGCTCGCAGCCGACCTTCACCGAAGCGCCATGGGGCGGCTACAAACAATCGGGCATCGGCCGCGAACTCGGCCGCTGGGGGCTTTCGAACTATCTGGAGACCAAGCAGATCACCAGCTTCGATGCCGACGAGCCCTGGGGCTGGTACATCAAGGGATAGCGCCGATCGGAGGGTGGAGGTACCGGCGTCAAATTCCCTTCATGCGGCTGTGAAATAAGCCGACTAACGATGGCATCATGCAAAGCTGTCGTGGAGCACACGGAATCCGGAGGGTCAGATGAACAGGTCGAACGACGAGATCGAAACGCAGGACTGGCTGGAAGCGGAACTGGCCGACACGCTCGACGAGGATTACGAACTCGAGCTTTCCGAGCCGGCGCTATCGGAAGAGATCCGCAAGATCTACCGCAAGAACCATCCGCCATCGATCCCGCGCATCGACTACTTTCGCTCTCTACTCAGACTGCAATCAGAACTGATCAAGCTGCAGGACTGGGTGGTCCATCACAAGGAAAAGGTGGTGGTGATCTTTGAGGGCCGCGATTCCGCCGGCAAGGGCGGCGTCATCAAGCGCATCACCCAGCGGCTCAACCCCCGCGTCGTGCGTGTCGTCGCACTGCCGGCGCCGTCCGACCGCGAAAAGACGCAATGGTACTTCCAGCGCTACGTGCCGCACCTGCCGGCCGGTGGCGAGATCGTGCTCTTCGACCGCTCCTGGTACAACCGCTCCGGCGTCGAGCGCGTCATGGGCTTTGCCACCGAAAATCAGGTCGAGCAGTTCTTCGACGACGTGCCGGAATTCGAGCGCATGCTGGTTCGCTCCGGTATCCGTCTTGTCAAATACTGGTTCTCGATCACCGACGAAGAGCAGCAGATGCGCTTTCTCGTGCGCATCCATGATCCGCTGAAGCAGTGGAAACTGTCGCCGATGGACCTGCAGTCGCGGGTGCGCTGGGAGGCCTATACCAAGGCCAAGGAAGAGACCTTTTCCCGCACCAACATTCCCGAAGCCCCGTGGCATATCGTTGAAGGCAACGACAAGAAGCGTGCCCGGCTGAACTGTATCGACCATCTATTGGCGCAGATCCCCTACGAGGATGTGCCGCACGAGGAAATCTCGCTGCCGGAACGCGTCTTCAACCCGGACTACGAGCGCAAGGTGCTGCCGCCGGAACTCTACGTGCCGTCCAAATACTGACGTGCGCGAGCAACTGCCCGCGTCGGCCGCCGTTGAAAGCGGGGCGGCATCCGCCCGCCTTGCTTGCAATATTCCCGCGAAAATCAGAGATTGCCGTGAAACGCCAGTTTCATGGACATCGCATGAGCCCGAAAGAACGTTCCTTCCTCACCCGTGTTCGCCAAGTGCTGCCGGAGCTGCATCCGGCCGAGCGGCGGCTGGGCGATTTCCTCTGCGATTTTCCAGGCGAGGTCGCCAGCTACTCCGCCCAGGAACTGGCGGCGTTGGCGCATGTGTCGAAGGCGACGGTGTCGCGCTTCATCCAGCGGCTCGGCTACGACAATTACGAGGAAGCGCGCCGGCATGCCCGCGCCGACAAGCAGACGGGGTCGCGCCTGTTTCTCGCGACCGCCACCGACAGCGGCGGCGAGCAGTCGCTCACCTCGCACGTGGCGCAGGGCGTCGCCAACATCGAAGCGACGTTCCTCGCCATTTCCGAAACCCAGGTGACGGCGGCCGCCACCGCCATTCTCGGCGCCCGCAAGGTCTGGGTTATCGGCTTTCGCGCCAGCCATTCCTTCGCCACCTATCTGCAATGGCAGATGACCCAGGTGGTCGAGCACATATCGGCCATACCCGGTGGCGGCCAGACGCTCGGCGAACATCTGGTCAGCATCGGTAGCGACGACGTCGTCATCCTTTTCGGCCTGCGCCGCCGCGTCACCTTGATCGAACCGATCCTGGCGCAGCTCGAAAAAGCGGGCGCAAGGCTGCTCTATATTACCGACGAAGGCGTTCCCTTCCTCAACCAGGCGGAGTGGCACTTCCGCTGCCAGACGCTGGCGCCGGGGCCTTTGTTCAACCACGTCTCGGTGATGGCGCTCTGCCATCTGCTCACCACCCGATGCATCGAAATCGCCGGTCCCGCCGGCCGAAATCGCCTGCGCGGCATCGAGGCGATCAACGACGCGCTCGACGAACTGTGAGCGTCGATTGGGCATTTGCCTGAAACGGCAGAACATTTTTCAAGCAGACGAAATCTGAGTTTCAACTGCTCGTTCGAGCGCAATCTGTCGCCAAGCTTTTGACGATAAACGAGAAACCTTAGTTTCTCATAGAATGGCACGAAATCTGCTTTCCCTAGCCTGGGTTGCGAACGGCCATTTCCTTTCGCAGCGCGTCATAGAATCTCCTATGAAACTGAGATTTCATGATATAGATTTCATGAAACTGAGTTTTCACATTTTCACGTTGTTAAGCCATAAAGGGGAACGAACCATGGCAGCGGAAAATATGGTACCGTCCGGCAGGTCATCGCCGGTCATCAGACAGTTGGAATCAGCCTTCACCAAGATCGGCGTCACCGGCGCCCACAAGCAGATCCTCGCCCTCGTGCTCATCGGCTGCCTGTTCGACAGTTTCGAGCAGAACACCATCGGCGTCGCCGGCCCGATCCTGAAAGAACATTGGGGCCTGACCGGCACCGACATCGGTTTTCTCAACACCATCACCTTCGGCAGCGCAGCGATCGGCCGCCTGCTCTCCGGCATCCTCGGCGACCGTTACGGCCGCCGCGTAATGCTGACCATCAACCTCCTGCTTTTCACCATCGGCTCTGCCGCCTGCGCCATGGCGCCGAATTTCGCCACGCTCTGCTTCGCCCGCGCCATCGTCGGTTTCGGCGTCGGCGGCGAGATCTCGACGGCCGTCACCATGCTGTCGGAATTCTGCTCGCCGAAATTCCGCGGCACGGCAGCCGGCCTCGTCAATGTCGGCGCCGGCGGCTTCGGCAACTTCCTCGCACCCGCCTTCGGCCTGATGATCTTCACCCTCTTCCCGGGTGAAAACAGCTGGCGCTGGCTGTTTGCCTCGCTCGCCTTGCCGGCCCTGCTCGTCGTCTTCTACCGCCGTTTCGTGCCGGAGACACCGCGCTTCCTGGCATCGCAGGGCAAGATCGACGAAGCCAACAAGGTACTTTCCATCCTTGCCTCCGGCTCGCTGCGCCCACGCAATCTCAAGGTCCAGGAGTACCTCACCAAGGATCACCTGAAGGATGAAGAGCCGGCCAAGAGCGACTGGAAGGAACTCTTCCGCGCGCCCTTCATCGGCCGCACCATTCCCGTCGCCATCGCCATCCTGATGAGCTACGGCGCGCAGCTTTCGGTGCTGACGCTGATGCCGATCATCTTCGTCTCCATGGGCTACACGCTGCAGGGCAGCCTGCTCTACAGTATGATCATCCAGAGCGGCAGCGTGCTCGGCGCCATCGCCGCCTCGATGTTCGGCTATTACTTCCCGCGCAAGAAGGTGCTGACGCTGGGTGCGGTCTTCGCCTGCCTCGCGGCCGTCTCGATCGCCTATCTCGGCACCAATATCTATCTGGTGCTGATGTTCGGCGCGATCTTCCAGTTCTTCGTGCTGCTGCTCAACACCTCGATCTGGATCTATGCACCTGAACTCTTCCCCACCCGCATCCGCGCCTTCGGCGTGGCGCTGATCCTGGCAACCGGCTCGGCCGCGGGCTCCTTCGTGCCCACCATCGCCGGCGCCCTCTTCGACGTCTACGGCATGGTCGGTGTCTTCGGGCTTGCCGCCGGCATGTATGCGGTCTTCGCCTTCTGCATCCAGCTCGGGCCAGAGACCTACGGCATGTCGATGGAAGACCTGACCCAGCCAGCCGATACGGACCTTACAAAGTCTGACACTTCCGAAATCAAGGTCGGCGCGGAACTGAGAACGTGAACACACATATCCTTCTGATCAACCCGAACAGTTCGCGTGCCACCAGCGACATGATGGTCGCCATTGCACGCCGGGCTGCATCAGGACGCATGGCCGTGGCAGTCGCCACGGCCATGCGGAACCCGCCGATGATCGTGACGCCGGAGCAGCTGACGGACGCTGCAGCCGAGGTCGTCGAGATCGGTGAAAAGCATGACGCGGGATGCCGTGGCATCGTCGTCAGCGCCTTCGGCGATCCCGGCCTTGCCGCCCTCAAGCAGAGGCTCGATATCCCGGTCATCGGTATCTGCGAGGCTTCGATGATTGAGGCCTCCAGGAACGGCCGAAAATTCGGCGTCGCCACCACGACACCGGAACTGATTGAGGCCATCGACGAGCGCGCCCGCGACCTCGGCGTCTGGCCGCAATATACCGGCATCCGCTGCACGCCGGGCGATCCGCTCGCGCTCTCCGCGCACCCGGACCGTCTCCTCGCGGCGCTCGGCGAAGCGGTGCGTCAATGCATCGAAGACGACAGCGCCGAGGCTGTCATCATCGGCGGCGGTCCGCTCGGCCAGGCGGCCGACGAACTGCAGCCGTTGTTTGCGACACCGATCATCGCGCCCATTCCGAGCGCCATCAACCGCATGCTCCAGCTGATGCAGGTCGCCGCCTGAGCGGCGCCCGCAAGCCCATGATCGCCCAAAAGGAGTATGGATCGGGCGAGCGGAAAACCTGTTTCCACCGGCCGCCCTGTGGTATTTTCGCTGTTCCTTAGGAAGCGAGACCAAAGCTGGGGCGGAGGTTGCGCGATGAAATCGCTCTTTGCTTCGCTGGCCGCGGTGGGGTTCTTCACCGCGACAGCCATGGCCGGCCCTTTGCACGACGCGGCACGGGACGGCGATACGGCACGCGTCAAACAGTTGCTCGACCTGGGAAGCGACATCACCGAGCCGGATGCGGCCGGCGAACCGGCGCTGCTGATCGCGGCTCTGAAAGGACGCACCGAAGTGGTCGCGCTCCTCCTTGACCGGGGCACCGACATCGAGATCCGCAACAAGGGCGGCCTGACGGCGCTGCACGCGGCCGCCTATGGCGGCAGTCTCGACACCGTGAAGCTGCTCGTCGCCAGGGGCGCTGCCGTCAACGATACCGCCAACTTCTACAAGATGTCGCCGCTGCACGCGGCCGCTGAAGAGGGCCACGCCGAGATTGTCGCCTTTCTCTTGGCCAACAAGGCCGACATCGAGGCCAAGGAGCGCAACGGCTACACGCCGCTGACACAAGCCGGCTGGCGATCGTACTGGCCGGCCGCCGAGCTGCTCCTCAAGGCCGGGGCCACCTGCCAGAAGGCCGAGCTTGTCGGCGATTGGCTCTATGGCGAATGCACGAAACGGCAATAGATCAGATCCGGAAACGGAGGAAAAGGCATGTCTAGACACTCCATACGATTTGCAATCGCGACGACAGCGGCGCTCCTTTTACCGGCCGTCCCGTCGCTGGCGGAAGAGCCCGTCAACACCGGCTATTTCGGCGACGTGGCGATCAAGGGCTACGACCCGGTCGCCTATTTCACCGAGAACAAGGCGGTCGAAGGATCGCCCGAATTCAGCTACCGCTGGCTCGGCGCCACCTGGCAGTTCGCCAGCGCCGAACACCGCGACCAGTTCATCAAGGAACCGACCCGCTATGCACCGCAATATGGCGGCTATTGCGCCGACGGTGTCTCCTTCGGCACGGTGACAACCAACATCGACCCGAAGGCCTGGCGCATCATCGAGGACAAGCTCTATCTCAGCTACGATCCGGGTGCGGCCGACGGTCTGGTCAAGAACCCGAACAAGGTGGTGGATTCGCGCAAGCACTGGTCCGAGGTCGAGCAGACGTTGCTCACCGAGAAGGCGAACATCAACTGGACGAAGCCCCAGCCCTGAAGGCCTGCGCTCCGGCGACGATAACCGTCATTTCTCGATCGAGAAGAATTTTAACGCCTGCGGCGTCACGTTGATGTAGTCGGCGGTGCGCTCACCCTTGGCGGTGTTGCGGTAGACGTAGCCGCAGACCATGCGGTCGAGAAAATAGCCGTCGTATTTCTCGCAGAGCTGATTGCCCTTCACTTCGATGCGTCCGGTGATGTTGGTGTTGCTGGTCCGATAGGCAGTATTGCCGTCCTTGTCGAAGAACTGCGCGAAGCTCGTGCCGTTCTTGTGCATGCCAACCCAGGTTTTGTCGGTGGTCAGTTGCTTGAGTTCGGCAGGGCCGAGCCGGTCGCTGGCGGCACCGACGAAGCCGAAGGGCCATTCGGGAACACCGGCGACGCGCAGGCCGAAGAGGTGCCGATAGAGATCCTCTTCGCGCCAGTAGTCGTAGAGATAACCATAGTAGCTGAGGTTCGTATCCGGGAAGAGCTTCAGGAGTTCCGACGCTTGTGCAGCGGCACTCTGCTGGTCACCGCGCTGGGCATAGGCGGAAGCCAGGTACTCGCGTACCGCTTCGGCCTTCGGTAAGGACGCGCCGGCCGCTTCGATCAACGGGATCGCCTTCTCGAGGCGGCGCGAGGTGTAGTAAACGATGCCGGCCAAAAGCTGTAGGCTCGATGAGGGCGAAGGATCGAGCCTCAGCGCCCGCTCGATATCGTCGAGCGCCTGTTCATGTTCGCCGGTCTGCGCCAGCACCAGCGCCAGGTTGGCCAGCGCTTCCGCATCGTTCGGCTGCGCCGAAACGGCCCGAAGTGCCGATTCCTTCGCCTCCAAGGGACGGCCATCGACGAGTTGCAGCAACGCCAGCACCGTATGGGCGCGGGCGTTGTTGGCATCGAGCTTCAGCGCCTGCCCCGCCGCGTCATAGGCGATCTTGCGCGCCACGGCCGCCGACCAGAGATAGTTGTAGTCGTTTCGCCAGACGTCGACGGCGACACGGGCGATGCCCGCATGGGCGTCGGCGAAATCCGGATCGAGATCGATCGCCCGCTGATAGTAGGAAAGCGTCTGGCGATAGGTGTCGACATCGCGCCAGATCAGGCCCTGCTGTTCCGCCCGCATGTAGTTGTCATAGGCTTCCAGATTGTCCGTCGGGATGCGCGCCAGTTGGTCGCGCTCGCCCTCACTGAGCTTGACCTCGAGTGCCGCTATGATCTTGCCGATCACGTCGTCCTGAACCGCGAAGAGATCGGCATATTGCCGGTCGTAACGTTCCGCCCAGAGCGAAAGTCCGCTCATCGCGTCGATGAGCTTGACGTTGATGCGCAGCCGCTGGTCGGCCCGCTGCAGCGTGCCTTCGAGCACATAATGCACGCCGAGTTCTGCGGCCACGTCCTGGATCTTGTCGGCACTGCCCTTCAACGCAAACACCGAATGGCGGGCAATCACAAAGAGGCCGGACAACTTGGACAGCTCGGTAATGAGATCGTCAGTCAGCCCCTCGGCCAGATGGTCGTGATCACTGTCGCCGCTGACATTGATGAAGGGCAGCACGGCGACGGAAGGCTGGTCCGGCAGGGGGTAGGCGAAGCGCTGCGCTGGCCCTTGCGGCGCAATCAACGTCCAAGGCTGCCACCAGCCAACAGCCGCCGCCAGCGCAAACACCGCCAGAGCGATCACTACGCTCTTCAGCCGAGCAGTGTTGCGCCCATTCTGCGCGACGATCGTCTTGCCAGCGGCATCGGGATCAAGAAGCACGCGATAGACACGGATCGGTTCGGCGAGCCCCTTGACCGCCTGCGCCCCGAGCGACGCGAAACCGGCCTTCAGCTTCGAACCCACCTGGTCATAGGCCGTGCCCGAGATGGCAATGCCGCCCGGCTCGGCGAGCCCCTGCACCCGGTCGGCAATGTTGACGCCGTCGCCGTGGATATCGTCCCCCTCGACGATGATGTCGCCGAGATTGATGCCGATGCGGAAATCCAGCCTCTCGCCGTTCGCCGCCTTTTCGGCTTCTGCCGCCGCCTTGCGCTTCTGGATTTCGATCGCGCATTGCGTCGCATCGACGACGCTGCGGAACTCGACCAGCAAGCCATCGCCCATCGTCTTCACCAGCCGTCCATGATGTTCGCGAAAGAGGGGTTCAAGGATCGTGTTGAGGTCGGACTGGAATCGCAGACGCGTCCCTTCCTCGTCCAGCCGGCTCAGGCGGCTGTAACCGACGACATCCGCGATCAGGACGGCAGCGAGACGGCGCTCCATCGACGGGCTCTCAACGTACGATGTACTCCAGCCTTTGATGTTACCGCAGCTTGGCAAACGGCGCCATCATGCCGAGAGGGTGTTCGAAAGCGCCAGTGTCCGTAACCGTTACGTACTTGCGTGAACCTTCTGCCGGGCCTGACATAGGCAGCAGAGAGCCGACGGCCCGCCATCGCACCATGGCGGGCGACGTCACGCTTTGCGCGACAGGCGCGTCCGTTTCCTGTCGCAACACCTGAAGGGAACCGTCTATGTCCAGCATCTTCCGCCGAACCGCCCTCTCCGCGTTTCTCCTGCCCTTCGTGGCTGCGCCCTCGATCGCGGCCGATCTAGTGCCGGTCGGCGTCGACAACTTCGTTCGCGCAGAAAGCGACATGTACGCGGCCGGCATGGTCAAGGAAGGCGGCCTTGGCAAGCTGCTGCACCGGCGGGAACCCGCCTCGATCGACAATCAGACCGTCATCCGCCTCAACCGCGACACGCTCTATTCGTCGGCGGTCTTCGATCTCGACGCTGGCCCGGTGACCATCACCATGCCGGACGCGGGCAAGCGCTTCATGTCGCTGCAGGTGATCACCGAGGATCACTATGTGCCCGAAGTCGTCTACGGCGCTGGCGAAACCATGCTGACGAAGGAAAAGGTCGGCACGCGCTACGTCGTCGTCGGTATCCGCACGCTCGTCGATCCGGCCAGCCCCAAGGACATCGCCGCAGTCCACGCCCTGCAGGACGCCATCAAGGTCAGCCAGCAAGCAGTCGGCAGTTTCGAAATCCCGGCCTTTGATCCGGCGAGCCAGAAGAAGGTGCGCGAGGCACTGTTGGTGCTCGGCTCGACCATGCCGGACTTCAAGAAGGCCTTCGGCACCAAGCAAGAGGTCGACCCGATCCGCCACCTGATCGGCACGGCGACCGGCTGGGGTGGCAATCCGGACAAGGACGCGACCTATCTCAACATCACGCCGCCCAAGAACGATGGCAAGACGTTCTACAGGCTCGACGTCAAGGACGTGCCTGTCGACGCCTTTTGGTCGGTGAGCGTCTATGATGCCCAAGGGTTCTACGAAAAGAACCCCTACGACGCCTATACGATCAACAACATCACCGCCAAGAAAGCGGATGATGGCAGTGTCGCGATCCAGTTCGGCGGCTGCGACGGCAAGATCGCCAATTGCCTGCCGGTGGTCGAGGGATGGAACTATACGGTGCGGCTCTACCGCCCGCGCCAGGCGATTCTCGACGGCTCCTGGCAGTT
The DNA here is from genome assembly GCF_016919405.1 of Ensifer sp. PDNC004. Taxonomy (NCBI): domain Bacteria; kingdom Pseudomonadati; phylum Pseudomonadota; class Alphaproteobacteria; order Hyphomicrobiales; family Rhizobiaceae; genus Ensifer; species Ensifer sp. PDNC004. The sequence continues at coordinate 3,291,797 of NZ_CP070353.1, read as the reverse complement.
TCCGGAGCCGCAGCCGGTAGAATAAGTGCGCCGCGCCAAGCAGGGAGACGGGCCCGTGGAATTCCAGGACGACGACCTCGCAAAGTTTGCCGAGAACGGCGCACTTCCCCTGCCCGCTGCCACTGTCGAGGGCCATGTCGAGCGCGAGGGTGCCCGCATCTGGTATGCGACCTATGGCTCAGGCAAGCCGGTGATTCTCTTGCATGGCGGCCTCGGCCACAGCGGCAACTGGGGTTATCAGGTCGCCGCCCTGCTTGATGCCGGCCACCGCGTCATCCTGATCGACAGCCGCGGCCATGGCCGCAGTACGCGCGACGCCCGGCCCTATACCTATGAACTGATGGCGGCGGACGTGCTTGCCGTCATGGACCGGCTGGAGCTTCCAGAGGCAGCCTTTGCCGGCTGGAGCGACGGCGCCTGCATCGCTCTGGTGCTGGCCTCAAAAGCACCGCAACGGGCGAGTGGCGTCTTTTTCTTTGCCTGCAACATGGACCCAAGCGGCACCAGGGAGATCGAATCGAGCCCGATCCTCGACCGCTGCTTCGGCCGCCACGCGGCCGACTACAGAGAACTGTCAGCAACATCAGATGAATTCGGCGCCCTCGTCGATGCCGTCAGCGCGATGCAGAAGACGGAGCCGAACTATACCGCTGACGATCTCGACAAGATCCGTGTGCCGGTGGTGATCGTTCAGAGCGAAAACGACGAATTCATCAAGGGCGAACACGCGGACTATCTCGCCCACAGCATTCCCGGCGCGGCATTCATCCTGCTTGATGGCGTCAGCCACTTTGCGCCGCTACAGCGACCGGACCGCTTCAATGCGGCGCTCACGGCCTTCCTTGCCGCGCTGGACGATCAGCCCGAAGGCAACGACCACTGGCAATGACGAGCCTGGATCGGCTCGTCATCGCTTCATGCGAACGTTACTCGGCCGCTTCCGTTTCCGGCATCGGCACATAGTTGAGGATCGGCGACAGCCAGCGTTCGACCTCGCGCACCGGCATGCGCTTACGTGTCGCATAATCCTCGACCTGATCGCGCTCGACCTTGGCAACACCGAAGTAATAGGCTTCCGGATGGCCGATATAGAGCCCCGATACCGACGACCCCGGCCACATCGCATAGCTCTCGGTCAGGCTGACGCCGATTGCGGCATCGGCATCGAGCAGCCGGAAGAGCGTCGCCTTTTCGGTATGGTCAGGCTGAGCCGGGTAGCCGGGCGCCGGGCGGATGCCGGCATAGGGCTCCCCAATCAGCTCCACGGGCGTAAACGTCTCGTCAGCCGCATAGCCCCAGAGCTCCCTGCGCACATACTCGTGCATGCGCTCGGCGAAGGCTTCGGCAAACCGGTCGGCCAGCGCCTTGACCAGGATCGACGAATAATCGTCGTTGGCGCGCTCGAAGCGCTCGGCAATTGCAACTTCCTCGATACCGGCCGTCACCACGAAGCCGCCGATATAGTCGTGTGAGCCGCTATCGGCAGGCGCGACGAAATCGGAGAGCGCCACGTTCGCGCGACCGTCGCGCTTCGAAAGCTGCTGGCGCAGCGTGAAGAAGGTCGCAAGCTCTGACGCGCGATCCTCGCCGGTAAACAGCCGGATGTCGTCGCCGACCGTGCCGGCCGGCCAGAAGCCGACGACCGCCTTCGGCGCGAACCATTTTTCGTCGATGATCTTCTTGAGCATCGCCTGCGCATCATCGAACAGCTGCCGGGCCGCCGCCCCTTGCGCCTCGTCGTCGAGGATCTTCGGATAGACGCCCTTCAACTCCCAGGTCTGGAAGAACGGCGTCCAGTCGATATAGCGGGCGAGTTCGGCGAGATCCCAGCTCTGGAACACGCGGGTGCCGAGGAAGGATGGAGCCTTCGCCTGGTAGTTCGACCAGTCGATCTTGTGCTGGTTGGCGCGCGCCTGCGACAGCGGCAGTCGGCGCTTTTCCGCCTCGTTGCGCGCATGCGCGTCGGCAACCTTGCGGTACTCGGCTCGCACCGTCTCCATGTAATTGTCGCGCGCTTCCGGCGACAGCAGGCTCGAAACGACGCCGACGGCGCGGCTCGCGTCGGTGACGTAAACCGTCTGGCCGCGGTCGTAGCGCGGATTGATCTTGACCGCCGTGTGCACGCGGCTGGTGGTCGCGCCGCCGATCAGAAGCGGCACGTCGAAACCTTCGCGCTCGAGCTCGGAGGCGACATGCACCATCTCGTCGAGCGACGGAGTGATCAGGCCGGAAAGGCCGATTATGTCGACCTTCTGTTCGCGCGCAACTTCGAGGATTTTGGCAGACGGCACCATCACGCCGAGATCGATGATCTCGTAGTTGTTGCAGGCAAGCACGACGCCGACGATGTTCTTGCCGATGTCGTGCACGTCGCCCTTGACGGTCGCCATCAGGATTTTGCCGGCGCTCTGGCGCGCCTCGCCGCCATTGGCAAGCTTCTCCGCCTCCATGTGCGGCAACAGAACGGCAACCGCCTGCTTCATGACGCGCGCGGATTTGACCACCTGCGGCAGGAACATCTTGCCGGAGCCAAAGAGATCACCGACGACGTTCATGCCGGCCATCAGCGGGCCTTCGATGACGTGCAGCGGCCGCGCGGCGGCCAGCCGTGCTTCCTCCGTATCGGCCTCGATGTACTCGGTGATGCCGTTGACGAGCGCGTGTTCGAGGCGCTTCTCCACCGACCATTCGCGCCAGGAGAGATCCTTCTCGCGCCCTTGAGCCCCGCCCTGGCCGCGATAACGCTCGGCGATCTCAAGCATGCGCTCGGTCGAATCGGCGCCACGGTTGAGCACGACGTCCTCGCAGGCCTCGCGCAGGTCCGCATCGATCGCGTCGTAGACGGCCAGCTGGCCGGCATTGACGATGCCCATGTCCATGCCCGCCTGGATCGCGTGGTAGAGGAAGACCGCGTGCATCGCCTCGCGCACCGGCTCGTTACCGCGGAACGAAAAGGAGAGGTTCGAGACGCCGCCCGACACATGCACATGCGGCAGGGTCCTGATGATCTCGCGCGTCGCCTCGATGAAGTCGACGCCGTAGTTGTTGTGCTCCTCGATGCCCGTCGCCACGGCAAAGATGTTCGGATCGAAGATGATGTCCTCAGGCGGGAAGCCCGCCTGTTCGGTCAGAAGCTTGTAGGCGCGGGTGCAGATCTCGACCTTGCGCGCCTGGGTGTCGGCCTGGCCGACCTCGTCGAAGGCCATGATGACCACGGCGGCGCCATAGGCGCGGCAGAGCCTGGCGTGGTGAAGGAACGCCTCTTCGCCTTCCTTCATGGAAATGGAATTGACCAGCGGCTTGCCCTGAACGCACTTCAGGCCTGCCTCGATCACCTCCCATTTCGACGAATCGATCATCACGGGAACGCGGGCGATATCCGGCTCGGATGCGACGAGGTTCAGGAACTCGACCATCGCCTGCTTCGAATCGATCAGGCCCTCGTCCATGTTGATATCGATGATCTGCGCACCGTTAGCCACCTGATCGCGTGCGACATCGAGTGCTGCCGAATAGTCGCCGGCGGTAATCAGCTTGCGGAACTTCGCCGAGCCGGTGACGTTGGTGCGCTCGCCAACGTTGACGAAGGGAATATCGGAGGTCAGCGTGAACGGCTCCAGGCCGGAGAGCCGCATCAGCGGCTCGACCTTGGGGATCTCGCGCGGCGGATGCTTGGAAACCGCCCTGGCGATCGCGCTGATATGGGCCGGCGTCGAGCCGCAGCAGCCGCCGACGATGTTCAGCAGCCCATCGCGCGCAAAGGCTTCCACCTGCGCCGCCATCTGCTCCGGCGTCTCGTCATACTGGCCGAACTCGTTCGGCAGGCCGGCATTGGGATAGGCGCAGACGAAGGTATCGGCAACGCCCGAGAGCTCGTCGATATGAGCGCGCATGGCATTGGCGCCGAGCGCGCAGTTGAGCCCGATGGTGAAGGGTTCGGCGTGGCGCACCGAGTGCCAGAAAGCGGTCGGCGTCTGGCCCGACAGCGTGCGGCCCGAGAGATCGGTGATCGTGCCGGAGATCATGACCGGCAGGTCGATGCCCTTCTCCGCAAAGACTTCCTTCGTCGCGAAGATCGCCGCCTTGGCGTTCAGCGTGTCGAAGATCGTCTCGATCAGGATGATATCGGCGCCGCCGTCGATCAGACCGCGGATCTGTTCGGCATAGGCGATGCGCAAATCGTCGAAGGTGACGGCGCGATAGCCGGGATTGTTGACGTCGGGCGAAATCGACGCCGTGCGGTTTGTCGGCCCGAGTGCGCCGGCGACGAAGCGGCGGCGACCATCTTCGGCCTCTGCGCGCTTGGCGGCGCGGCGCGCCAGCCGGGCGCCGTCGCGGTTGAGCTCATAGACCATGTCCTCCATGCCGTAATCGGCCTGAGCGATCCGGGTCGAGGAGAAGGTGTTGGTTTCGAGGATATCGGCGCCGGCGATCGCATAGGCGTAGTGGATGTCCTCGATCGCCTTCGGCTGGGTCAGCGTCAGAAGATCGTTGTTGCCCTGCTGGTGACAGGCGCAGCCGCCGAATCGGTCGCCACGGAAATGCTGCTCGATGAAGCCGAGCTGCTGGATCTCCGTACCCATCGCGCCATCCATGATCAGGATGCGTTCGCGCGCAGCCTGGGCCAGCGCCCGCTTGATCTCGGAGCCGTCCGGCTTGGAGGAAACATCGCCGAAAAGGGCGTCGATGGCGGACATGGGAAATCTCCCGTTCTGAAAACGACAAACACGAAGCCAAGTCAATCACATAAAGATATCTTTATGTCAACATATGCAGCCATCACATTTACCCCTCGGAGCAAAGAAAATGGCCCGCCGCAATTGCGACGGGCCATAACAAAAGCGGATACTCTGGATCGGCAAATCAGAGCCGGGCCAGGCAGTCCTCGGTTTCATAAATGGCGCAAAGGATGTGGTAGAAGCTGCTCGCCGGCGCCGGCTCCTCAACGAAGCTGCCGTCGGACTGCTGCTTGTCGCGCCAAAGGCCCGCAATCGGCGTCGCCAGGAACGTCTGGAGGGCCGCCGCTGCCCGCGCGGCCGAAGCAAGATAACGCTCGCGCTCGGCACCGTTCGTGAGTGCGGCAAAGCGGACGGCCGCCTTTAGCCACTCGGTCTGCGGCCACAGCCGCGCGATCGGATCGGCGACCGACAGGTCGTCGAGAAGCGTCATGATCGCAACGTTGCGGTTCGCACAGATGCCGTGCGCCTCGCCGATATCGAACAGCCGCCGCGCCTTGACGATCGCCTCGGCACTGCCGCGGCGTTCCGCCCAGCGCAAAAGCAGCCACGCCCATTCGAACAGATGACCGGGCTCGACGATCCGGCCCTTGTCGCCGGCCATCGGCGCCCAGTCATGATCGAAGAATTCGCGCAAAACGCCGCTCTCGGCATCGATGAAATAATCCATCGCCAGATGTGCAATTTCATCGGCGAGGTTCGCCCAGCCCACCCGATCGAAGCCCTCGACGGTCTCGCTCGCCAGGCACGCTTCGAAGAGGTGCATATGCGGATTGGAGCAGAGCGGCAAGCGCGGAGGATTGTCTTCCTCGAAGCCGGCGACCGGATGCTTGACGTGCGCCTCTATCCGCGCGCGAAGATCATTGCTGCGCTCGATCATCTCGGCCTTGCGGGCCGGCACGACCTCGCCCAAATAGGCGAAGGCGAGCAGCGCGAAGGCCTGGTTGTAGAGGTCGAAGGACGGATCGAGCAGACTGCCATCGGCATCGGCGAGCGCACCGTAAAAGCCGCTCGACTGCTTGAAAACGAGGTCGAAATAGGCAAGCCCGCCTTCGGCGGCACCACGCCAGTCGCCTGTCCAGCCGCGCCGGCCGGCTTCCGCGAAGCAGTAAACCTGCCGGGGCTGAACGCGCGCACGCCGGTTGGCGCGGGTCGGCTCGCCCGCCATATCGATCGTCTCGACGAAACCGCCTGAATGATCCACGCCCTTGTCGCGCCACAGCGGCAGGGCCTGGTCTGCCAGCCAATCCGACAGCACGCGTGATTGCGAAAGAATATCCAATGCCAATTCTCAGTCCTCGAGCTTCAATGCGCCGTGATCCTTGCCGAGCAAGGCCGAGAGCGCTTCGACCACCATATTGTGGTCCTCGCGTTGCGGCAGGCCGGATACGGTGACGGCACCGATACACCCGGTGCCCTTGACGACGATCGGGAAGCTGCCGCCATGCGCTGCATAATCGGCATCGGCCAATCCGAGCTTCGCCTGCAGATTGGTCTGTGCCTTGGCAAGCTCGCGGCCGGTGGCGTAGCTGCTCTTGAACAGCCGGAACACGGTGTTGCGCTTGCGGCGCACCCAGTTCGGATTGTCAGGCGTCGCCCCGTCGAGCGCGGCATAGAACACCTGCATCGAGAAGAGCGTGATGTCGATGACGACGCCAAGCTTGCGCTCGGCCGCCATCTTGCGCAGCAGCGTGCCAAGCTCCCAGGCCGTATCCAGATCGAAGCGCTCGAACTGCAATTCCTGATCCTGCCGCGCGATGCGGGCGAGGTCCTTGTCGATATTCATGGGGTTCAGTCCTTCCAGAGCCAGGCCGCGCCGCGCACGCCGGAGCTGTCGCCGTGCAAGGCCTTGCGAATGGGCGTTTCGAACGTGTCGCCGAAGAGATAATTGACCACGCGCGGCGGAACGTCCTGATAGATCTCGTCGACATTCGACATGCCGCCGCCAAGCACGTAGACGTCCGGATCGACGATATTGGTCAGCAGCGCCAGGCTGCGCGCCAGCCGGTCGACGAAGCGCTCATAGACGCCTGTCGCAACCGGGTCGCCCGCCCGCTTTGCCTCGATGATGTCGCGCCCGCGCTTTTCAACACCGGTCGTGAGCCGGTAGTCGAGTTCGACGCCGGTACCGCAGGCATACATGTCGAGACAGCCGTGTTTGCCGCACCAGCATTTGTGGCCGGGATATTCGTCCTTCGTCATCCAGGGCAGCGGATAATGGCCGATCTCGGCGGCAACGCCCTGGTAACCGGCATGCACCTTCTTGTCGATCGCAAGGCCGCCGCCATGGCCGGTACCGACGATGACACCGAAGACCACATGCTCGTTCTTGCCGGCACCGTCGACCGCCTCCGAGACCGCCAGGCAATTGGCGTCGTTAGCAAGCCGGACCGGGCGGCCAAGCGCCGTTTCGAGGTCGCGACCGAGCGGTTTGCCGTTGATCAGTACCGCATTGGAATTGCGCACGATGCCGGTGCGCGGATTGGGGCTGCCGGGAATGCCGATGCCGATCGAGCCCTGTTCGCCCGCCGTCTGCTCGGCGGCGGCAACGAGATCGAGAACGGCGCGAATGCAATCGTCATAACCGCTGGTCGGGGTCGAGACGCGATGACGGGCGCGCGTTTCGCCATCGCGGCCGAGCGCGATGACTTCCATTTTCGTGCCGCCCCAATCTATTCCGATGAACATATCTGGATCAGGTCTCTGATGAAGGTCTCAATGGGGAGCGCCAGCTTCCTCGGGCCGGCGCTTGCTTTGCTTAGCATTCGGAAGACGTGGAAGACCAGCCCCGTTTCATCGTCGTTTTCAAGCCTGCCGATCCGTGGCAACATCCCGCCCCGACGGGACGAGGCCGCCCGCATTTCCTTGGGCATGCACGCAAAAACACTTGGCGAAGAGCCCTTGCTTTTGTATGGGTGCTATCCAAGTGGTCCCGTAGCTCAGCAGGATAGAGCACCAGATTCCTAATCTGGGGGTCCCGCGTTCGAATCGCGGCGGGATCACCATTCTCCAAGACCCCTGGTAATCGAACTGGACGCGGCGCGCGCCGTGCTGACGCCGTGGATGACATTAAAGCTACCCCTTCCGGAGAAAACACGGTCCAGCTGCTTGTGACCTATATGGAAATGCTCGAACGCCCGGCGGGCGACGCGTTTCCGGCACCGATCGCGCACGCGGTGGTTACGTCCGAACGTCCGGATACCGCTGCGTTTCTTTCGCTCTATCGCGCCGTCGGCGAACCATTGCGCTGGGATCAGCGACTGCGCATGCCAACAGCCGATCTCGACGATTTTCTCGGCAGCGCCTCCACGAGCCTCTACATCCTCCGGCTGGGCGACCGCGCGGTCGGGCTTTGTGAATTCGACCGCGCTGATACCGAGGATGTCGAACTCACCCATTTCGGCCTGATCCCGGACGTTTACGGCCAAAGGCTGGGGCCGTTTCTGCTCGATAGTGCGCTGCGCGCCGTCTGGGACCGTGGTGCAAACCGGATCTGGCTGCATACCGACATATGGGATCATCCGAAGGCGCAGGCGACCTATCGTCGGGCCGGTTTCAGCATCTTCGCGCAAAAGCTCGAAGAGATCGTGCCCTAGCGCATGCTCACCGAAGCGGCTGCCACGCCGGGCCGCGCCAGGCTTTGAGTTCCTGCAGAAACACCTGCAGCCGTGATGGCAGGAAGCGCCGTGTCGGATAGACCGCGTGCACGAAGACGTCCGGCGCCGACCATCCCGGAAGGACGCGCACGAGCTTGCCGCTCGCAAGCAGGCTGTCGCAGAAGATCGGCGGCAACCGGCCTATGCCGTGGCCACGCTCGGTCATGGCGTTCGCCGACTGGATGTCATGGACCGACACCGCTCCGCTCACACGCAGGCTGGCCGTTGCGCCACCTTTGACCAGATGCCATTCTGCCTCGTTGCCGCGGGCATTGACCAGAACGCAGCGATGGCCGCTCAGGTCTTCGGGGCGCGATGGGGTGCCATGTTGGTCGAGATAGTCGGGCGCGGCCACCAGGAAGTGGGTGCTTCGGCCCAGGCGCTGCGCGACAAGCGACGAATCGCGCAATTCACCGAACCGCACCGCGACGTCGATATTTTCGGCAACGAGGTCCATGAAACTGTTGGTGACGAGCAGATCAACCTCGATCTCGGGATAGGACCTCATGAATGCGGACAGGAAATCAAAGAAGGGCGGCTGCCCGAGGGTCATGGGAACGGTGACCCTCAGCAACCCCTCCGGCCTTCTCTGCGCCTCACTCAGCACCCGCTCGGCATCGCGAAGCTGCTTCAGCGGTTCGCCGCATTCCGCATAATAGGCCCGCCCCTGCGCCGTGAGACTGAGCTTGCGCGTCGTGCGCTGGATGAGCGTGGCGCCCAGTTGCTCCTCAAGGGCCGTGACCTTGCGGCTGACGGTGGAGACCGGCATGCCGAGCGAACGTGCCGCCCGGCTGAAACTCTCGAATTGGGCCACGGCGGCAAAGACCGCGATATCGTTCAGATCGACCATGTGATGATTTTTGCATCAATGGAAAAGTAATTCCAGATATTTCCGTCTAATCGCACAATCCGGCGGCAGCCATATTGACCTCACCGAAACCGTCCAACCACGGAGAGATCAGATGACAAACAAGGTCGCCATCATCACCGGTGCATCCCAGGGCATCGGCGCGGGCCTCACAAACGCTTTTCTGGCAGAGGGCTATAGCGTCGTCGCAACCTCGCGCAATGTCAGCCAATCGCGCGAAATCACCGAATCGGACCGGCTGGCCCGGGTCGACGGCGATATCGCCGATCCGGAGACGGCGAAACGCGTGGTCGAAACCGCGATCGCCCGGTTCGGCTCGATCGACGCGCTGGTCAACAATGCCGGCATCTTCTTCACCAAGCCCTTCGTCGACTACACCACTGACGACTACCGGCAGCTGAGCGCCACCAACATCGAGGGATTCCTCCACACGACCCAGCTTGTGATCAAGCAGATGCTTTCGCAGAAAAGAGGCGGCAGCATCGTCAGCATCACGACGCCGCTTGCCGATCGCCCGATCGCAGGCATGAACGCTTCGGTCGCCATGCTGACCAAGGGCGGCATCAACGCCATCTCGAAGAACATCGCCATGGAATACGCAAGAGACGGAATTCGCGTCAACGTCGTCGCGCCCGGTGTCGTCGACACGCCACTTCACAAGGACAATCCGCGGGATTTCCTCAACACGCTTTCGCCGATGCACAGCATCTCCAGCGTCGAAGAGATCGTGGATGCCGTCCTGTTCCTGACCCGGGCGCCGCGCATCACCGGGGAGGTGCTGAACGTCGACGGCGGCGCGCATCTGGGCAAATGGTAGAGCGGCAGCGCCCGCCGCTGGCGCAGAGCAGCGCAGGGGAAAAGAAACGCGCTAACGTCATGCGCCTGTCACGAACCCCAGCTAAACAATACTCACATCTTCCTGATGACCACGGATGAACTGGCATCGACGGAAGGTGATGAGGAAGGTCGGGTTTGCCCCGGCCTTTTTTGTTGGGCCGGGTTTTGCTCCCTCAGTCATGATCGCAAGATTGCCTTGCCGAAGCCGCCTGCTTGACAGGAGATGCAGTCTGCCTGACGGTGCGCGCATGACGGGAGGACACCATGGGTAAGCTTCTGCAAATCATCGGCATCGTCATCATCCTGGCCGCACTGGCAGCTGCGATCGCGCTGCTCGCTACCGATCCGGCAACGGCGCAGCTTCGAGCGCTGGTCGTGCTTCCCTGGGCTTTGAGTGCGATCCTGAGCGGCATCCTTCTCGCGGCCTTTGGCTCGATGTTGCGGCAGCTCAGCGCAATCCGCGCCGCGACCGAGCATCAGGCCGCCCTGTTCCAGGCTATCCTTGATCGCAGAGCGCCGACCGCCGCGCAATAAGCGCTGCTGTTCCGCGTTCGGTCCACCGAAACCTGATGATTTCAATCATCGGGCCTGCATACGCGCAGGCGATGACCATCGGGATCAAGCGCCACGAAGGTGCGGCCGAAGACGGCGGTCTTCAGCTCCTGCTCGATCGTGATCCCTTTGCGGCGCCACTCCGCATAAAGGCGCTCGACCTCAGCATCGTCCTTGACCATGAAGGCGATTTCCGAGCGATGGCCGGTACCGGACGAGACGAAATCCCGCGCGCCGGTGGACCAGAGACTGAACGTCAGCCCGTTTTCGAGTTCGAAGGCGACATAGGTCGGGAAGGAGGCAACGGGTTCGCGTCCAAAGAGGCCGGTATAGAACGCGGCACTTCTTGCCGGGTCTTCGACATAGAACAGGATGAGGTTCGGTGACAGCATCGTCGGGTCTCCTTTTCGATGCCCGACCCTAGGCGCTACCGCTGTCAGATCCTGTCAGCATCGACCAGACAGCCAAAGGCCGCCGGGTCTTGCGATCCGGCGGCCTTTGGCTGGAAGGCGGCACGTCAGAAGACGGCCAGGTATTTCAACAGAGAGATGATGCCGATGATGATGACGATGATCTGCACGATCTGCTTGGCACGCGCGTCGAGCGGCAGCCGCTGGACGAGATAGAGCACCAGCACGATGACGAGGAACGTAATCAGGATTCCGATAAGCAGCCCCATGGATCAACTCCCTTTTCACAACAACAGCGCGACAGCGCCGGGATTGTAACTATGAAGCGAGGGCAAAAGTTCCGACTTTCACCACAACTTCTTCCACCGGTCGCGATAGAGGTCTGGCAAGAGCGGGAGGAACAAGCGGCGCCTCGTCAGGACGCCGGCTTGCAGGCGATGCCCTTATCCTGGTCACCTTTCGTCGCGTCGAAAAGCGTCGCCTCCTCGCCCTTCGTCCACCAGACATATTGTCCGCCGGCATATTTGGCCCCGGACGCGGCAATCACGTTGGATGCGACGACGAACGTGCCGTCGATGGTGAAGGTCACCAGTGAAACCGGGCCGGCGTTGATGTACTCCGCCTCGATCGCCTTGCTACCGCAATCGTATCGGACCGATTGCCTATCGACCGTGTCGGCTCCCGGAATGCGGATCGTCACGTCAGCGCCTTCCGACGCTGCCGTCATCGATGCCAGCTTCACGGAAGTGCCACCACCGGCCTTGCCAAGCACGAGCTTCGATCCTTCCACCGACCAGGAAAGCTCTGAACGCAGCGCTTCCAGGAACTTCTGCTCCTGGGTCATCACCGCCGGCACGCACATCTTGCGCGTCGTGGCGGCGGGACCGAAGGTGACCTTGGAGCCCGAGAGGCTGAAGGTTCCGGTGAAATGGTTGCAGCCAGCCATGCCGCCATAGGTGCCGTCTTCGCGGATCTCAAGTGTCGACTGCAGATTGTCGATGACCCCGCCGCCACCGATGTCCTCGGCAAGCCAGGTGCCGACGAGCTGCTGCGGCACGTTCTCGGCCGCAACCGGCTGCATCGAGGCCATCTCGATCGCCACGCAGGCGCAGGAAACGGCGGTCATGACTTTCAGCATCGCGAACTCCTTCGGCCCCGACTCAAGGCACCTGATTCTTAGCCCGCGGACGAGACGGAATGAAGACCGCGCCCTTGTTGCCGGCGGATTTCGCCTGTAGAGCCTAGCAAACAACATAAAAAACTCGGATCGATCTCGTGCAGATCATGCGTCCGCGGCGAAGGCTCAGCCGGGCATCTCGTCCGAAAAGAAGAACATGGGTATTGGCATGGCATCCCGCGACAGTGCGAAGCGCCGACTGACGATCCTCGGCTCGACCGGCTCGATCGGCACCAACACGCTCGACGTCATCGAGCGCCTTGGCGGCCGCGAGCACTTCGATGTCGTCGCCGTCACCGGCAACGGCAACATTCCCCTGCTTGCCGAGCAGGCCGTGAAGGCCGGCGCCGAACTCGCCGTCACCGCCAACGAGAGCCAGTACGAAAACCTGAAAGCAGCGCTCGTCGGCACCGGCATCCAAGTTGCCGCCGGCAAGAGCGGCCTTATCGAGGCGGCCGAGCGCAATGCCGATTGGGTGATGGCCGCGATCGTGGGCAATGCCGGCCTCGCCCCGACGCTTGCTGCCGCCCGCCGCGGCGCCGACATCGCGCTCGCCAACAAGGAGTGCCTGGTTTCGGCCGGCAGCCTGTTCATCCACGCGGTGAAGAAAGGCGGCGGTCGGTTGCTGCCGGTCGACAGCGAACACAACGCCATCTTCCAGGTGCTGGAAGAGCATCAGCGCCACGCGGTCGAGCGCATCATCCTGACGGCCTCGGGCGGCCCCTTCCGCACCAAGTCGCTTGAGGAGATGCGGCATGTGACGGCCGATGTCGCGCGCGCCCATCCGAACTGGTCGATGGGCCTGAAGATCTCGATCGACAGCGCCTCGATGTTCAACAAGGCGCTGGAGATGATCGAGGCGAAGCACCTCTTCGCGCTTAAGCCCGAGCAGGTCGAAGTGATCGTGCACCCGCAGTCGGTCATCCACTCGATGGTCGGCTACACCGACGGATCGGTGCTGGCCCAGCTCGGCTGCCCGGACATGCGCACCGCCATCGGTTATGCGCTCTCCTATCCGAGCCGCTGCAGCCTACCGATCGAGCGGCTCGATTTCGCCAAGCTGTCGCGCCTCGATTTCGAAGCACCGGACGAAGTGCGCTTCCCGGCGATCCGGCTTGCCCGCCGGGCAATGGTCGAGGGTGGCGTGCAGGGCGCGGTGCTCAATGGTGCCAAGGAAACGGCGCTCGACGCCTTCATCGCCGGCCGCACCGGCTTTCTCGCCATGGCCGAGATCGTCGAAAAGGTGATGGACAAGCTCGCGGACCTGCCGGCCGCCACGACGATGGACGACGTCTTTGCCGCCGACGAAAAAGCCCGGCACTTGGCGGCCGGGCTGCTTCAGTAGTTCGGAGCTTTCCAACCGGCGCGCATGGCGCCGGCAAAAATGGCCTTACGCGACCGCGCGAGCCAGCGCACAGCGCGACCACAGCGAATGCAGCGCACCGACGAGATGGTCGATGTCGGCGTCCGAATGCAGCGGCGTCGGCGTGATGCGCAGGCGCTCGGTCTTCTTCGGCACCGTCGGATAGTTGATCGGCTGCACGTATACGCCGAAGTTGTCGAGCAAGAGGTCGGAGATCCACTTGCACTTGGCGGCATCGCCCACCATGACCGGCACGATATGGCTCGGGTTCGGCATGTGCGGAATGCCGCGCTGGTCGAGCAGCGAGCGCAGACGACGCACGCGCTCCTGGTGCGCGAAGCGCTCGACCTGGCTTTCCTTCAAGTGACGGATCGAGGCGAGCGCGCCGGCGGCGAGCGTCGGCGGCAGCGCCGTCGTGAAGATGAAGCCGGATGCGAACGAGCGGATGAAATCGCAAAGTGCTGCCGAGCCGGTGATGTAGCCGCCCATGACGCCGAAGGCCTTGCCGAGCGTGCCTTCGATGACCGTCAGGCGGTGCATCAGGCCTTCGCGCTCGGCAATGCCGCCGCCGCGCGGACCGTACATGCCGACGGCATGCACTTCGTCGAGATAGGTCATGGCGCCGTACTTGTCGGCGAGGTCGCAGAATTCCTTGATCGGCGCGATGTCGCCGTCCATGGAGTAGACGGACTCGAAGGCAATGAGCTTCGGCGCGCGCGGATCGGCTGCGGCGAGCTTGGCTTCGAGGTCAGCGACCGAATTGTGTTTGAAGATGACGCGTTCGCACTTGGAGTGACGGATCCCCTCGATCATCGAAGCGTGATTCCCGGCGTCCGAGAAGACGATGACGCCAGGAATCTTCGAACAGAGCGTGCCGAGCGCTGCCCAGTTGGACACGTAGCCCGAGGTGAACAGAAGCGCCGATTCCTTGCCGTGCAGGTCCGCGAGCTCGCGCTCAAGCAGGACGTGGTAATGGTTGGTACCGGAGATGTTGCGGGTGCCGCCGGCGCCGGCGCCGCATTCGTCGATGGCGCGCTTCATCGCCTCGGTGACGACGGAATGCTGGCCCATGCCGAGATAGTCGTTCGAACACCAGACGGTGACGTCCTGAACGCCCTGAGCCGTGTGGCGCGCGGCCTTCGGGAATTGGCCGCGATGACGGGCGAGGTCTGCGAAAACCCGGTAGCGGCCTTCCTGATGCAGCCCGTCCAGCTCGTTCTTAAAGAAATTTTCGAAATCCATCATTTTCTCCAGTGCCCGGGCGCTTTTCTTCAATCAAAGCGACCTGGCGTCAACCTCGGAATGCCCGGCATCTGCCAACTGCGGCAAAAGGCCCTTGAAGCGCTGCCTGCCCAGCGAGTGCATCCGAGATGATCTAGCATTTTTGAGCCTGAGCATCTTCGCTGCTTTCACTGAAACCGTTTCAACGGGAACAGCCCTAGTTTTGAAACATTCCAAAGAAAGCCTTAGTGGATGTTCATCACGTCAAGCTTGATCGAAGTCAAGCAAGGATGAAAAAAGGACGGCCGAGGCCGCCCTTTTTCGCTGTTTGTGTGGCGGCGAAGGCCGGTCATGCCGCTGCCACGGCCCGTTTGGCCATGACCTTCACCAGGTTGGCGCGATAGGCCGCATCCGCGTGAAGGTCGGAGAGCAGGTCCGACGCACTGACATTGATGCCAGCGAGCGCGTCCGGCGACCAGTTGGCGGAAAGTGCGGCCTCCATCTCCGCCTGACGGAAAACGCCGTCTGCGCCCGCACCGGTGACCGCGACCCGGACCCCGCCATTGTCGCGCTTGGCGACGAAGACACCGGTCATGGCGTAACGCGAGGCCGGGTTGGCGAACTTCTGGTAGGCGGCCTTGGCAGGCGCATCGAAGGTAACGGCGACGACGATCTCGCTGTCTTCCAGCGCCGTTTCGAACAGGCCGGTGAAGAAATCGTCGGCCGCGATCTCCCGCCGGTTGGTGACGATCGTCGCCCCCAGCCCGAGCATCGCCGCCGGATAGTCGGCGGCCGGGTCGTTGTTGGCGATCGACCCGCCGATCGTGCCCATGTGCCGCACATGCGGATCGCCGATATGGCTGGCAAGGCTGCAGATTGCCGGACAGACGGCTTTGAGCGCTGCCGACGACGCCACCTCGTAATGGGTGGTCGCAGCCCCGATCCGCACCGATCGGCCGTTGACCGAGATGCCCTGCATTTCAGCGATATGGCGAAGGTCGATCAGGTCGCTCGGCGACGCCAGCCGCTGTTTCATCGTCGGGATCAGCGTCATGCCGCCGGAGACATATTTGCCTTCGCCGGCCGCTTCCATTCGGCTGATGGCGTCCTGAACCGAGGACGCCCGGTGATATTGGGTCTCGTACATGAGTGTCCTCCTCAGTTGGCCGCGTTTGCCGCCGCCCACACCTTGTGCGGTGTCGCCGGCATGGTGAGCGCGTTGTTGCCGATGGCGTCGGTGATGGCGTTGATCAGCGCCGGTGGCGAGCCGATCGCGCCGGCCTCGCCGCAGCCCTTGATGCCCAACGGATTGTTCGGGCACGGCGTGTTCGAGGTCGAGACCTGGAACGACGGCAGGTCGTCGGCGCGCGGCATGGCGTAGTCCATGTAGCTCGCCGTCAGCAGTTGGCCCGAGGCATCGTAGTGCACGCCTTCGAGCAGCGCTTGGCCGATGCCCTGCGCCAGCCCGCCATGCACCTGTCCCTCGACGATCATCGGGTTGATGATGTTGCCGAAGTCGTCGGCGGCGACGAACTGGATGATCTTGGTCCGGCCCGTTTCCGGATCGACCTCTACCTCGCAGATGTAGCAGCCGGCCGGGAAGGTGAAGTTGGCGGGGTCGTAGAAGGCCCCTTCCTTCAGCCCCGGCTCCATGCCGGCAGGCAGATTGTGGGCGGTATAGGCGGCGAGCGCCATCTGGAACCAGGGCACCGCCTTGTCGGTACCGGCGACCTTCAGCTCGCCGTTCTCGATGACGATGTCGCTCTCGTCCGCCTCCATCAGATGGGCGGCGATCTTCTTCGCTTTGGCTTCGACCTTGTCGAGCGCCTTGACCACAGCCGACATGCCGACGGCACCGGAGCGCGAGCCATAGGTGCCCATGCCCATCTGCACCTTGTCGGTGTCGCCATGCACGATGTTGACGCTGTCGAGCGGCACGCCGAAGCGGTCGGCGACAAGCTGGGCAAAGGTCGTCTCGTGGCCCTGGCCATGGCTGTGCGAACCGGTCAGCACCTCGATCGTGCCGACGGCATTGACGCGCACCTCGGCCGATTCCCAAAGGCCGACGCCGGCGCCGAGCGACCCCACGGCTGCCGACGGCGCGATGCCGCAGGCCTCGATGTAGCAGCTCATGCCTATGCCGCGCTTCATGCCCCGACCGGCCGCTTCCGCCTTGCGGGCGGCAAAGCCGTTCCAGTCGGCCGCCTTCATCGCCGCTTCGAGCGAAGCGTCATAGTCGCCGGCGTCATAATTCATGATCACAGGCGTCTGGTGCGGGAAGGAGCGGATAAAGTTCACCCGCCGCAATTCGGCAGGCGAGACGCCGAGCTCGCGCGCGGCCGTCTCCATCGTGCGCTCCAGGAGATAGGTCGCCTCCGGCCGCCCGGCGCCACGATAGGCGTCGACCGGCGCCGTGTTGGTGTAGACCGTGCGCACATTCGCGTGGATCGCAGGGATATCGTACTGCCCTGACAGCAGCGTCGCATAGAGATAGGTCGGCACCGCCGACGAGAACAGCGACATATAGGCACCAAGATTGGCGATCGTGTCGACCTTGAGCCCGATGATGCGGTTGTTGGCGTCGAAGGCCATCTTCACCTTCGACACATGGTCGCGGCCATGGGCATCGGTGAGGAACGCTTCGGTGCGGTCCGACGTCCATTTGACCGGCACGCCGGTGCGCTTCGACGCCCAGAGACAGACAATCTCTTCCGGATAGATGTAGATCTTCGACCCGAAGCCACCGCCGACATCGGGCGCGATCACCCTCAGCTTGTTTTCCGGCGCGACATTATAGAAGGCGCTCATCACCAGCCGGGCCACGTGCGGGTTCTGGCTGGTCGTGTAGCAGGTGTAGTGATCGTCGCCGGCGTCGTAGATGCCGAGCGCCGCGCGCGGCTCCATCGGGTTGGGCGAGAGCCGGTTGTTGTGGATGGTGATCTCGGTGACATGCGCTGCAGCGCCGATCGCCTTGTCGGTTGCCGCCTCGTCGCCGATCTGCCAGTCGAAGATCAGATTACCAGGCGCTTCCGGATGAAGCTGCGGCTGTCCCGCCTCCAGCGCCTTCGACGCATCGATGACGACGGCAAGCTCCTGGTACTCGACGACAACGGCCTCGGCCGCGTCACGCGCCTCGGCGACGCTGTCGGCAACGACGATCGCCACGGCATCGCCGACATAGCGCACGGTCTCGTGCGCGAGCGGCCGCCAGGCGCCCATCTTCATCGGCGATCCGTCCTTGGAATGGATCATCCAGCCGCAGATCAGGTTGCCGATACCGTCGGCGAGCAGCTGCTTGCCGTCGAGCACGCCGATCACACCCGGCATGCCCTTGGCCGCCGACGCGTCTATCTTCACGATCTTCGCATGCGCGTGCGGGCTGCGCACGAAGACTGCATATTTCATTCCCGGCACGGACATGTCGTCCGTATAGCGGCCCTTGCCGGTCAGGAACCGCTTGTCCTCCTTGCGCGCCACGCGCGCGCCAATGCCTTCAACGCCCATTGCCTATCTCCTCCCGAGATATCCAGCGACAGTCCCGACGGCCATGCGTCGGTTCTGGGTGACATGCGTCAGGGGCGAGGTCCCGCCCCTCGATCTACCGCTATTCTGCGGCCACGCGGGCGCCGCTCATCTCGGCGGCGGCGGCAAGGATCGCTTTCACGATGTTGTGGTAACCGGTGCAGCGACAGATGTTGCCTTCGAGTTCGGCGCGCACCGTCGCTTCGTCCAGCTGGCCCTGGTGCCTGCGGATCATGTCGACGGCGGTCATCACCATGCCGGGCGTACAGAAGCCGCATTGCAGGCCGTGATTGGCCTTGAAGGCCGCCTGCACCGGATGCAGCTCGCCGTCGGCCGCCAAGCCTTCGATGGTGGTGATCGTGGAGCCTGCCGCCTGGACGGCGAGGATGGAACAGCTCTTGACCGATTTTCCGTCCATATGGATGACGCAGGTGCCGCACTGCGAGGTGTCGCAGCCGACATGGGTGCCGGTCAGTCCAAGATTTTCGCGTATGAATTGCACCAGCAATGTGCGGTCGTCGCAATGACCGCTCACCTGACGGCCGTTGACCGTCATTGTTACTTTCGCCATTTCGCTCCTCCGGGGTCGGTCAATGCCAACACGAGCGCGGCCGGAAAGTCGGGTGAGATGGTTCACGCGACTAAGGTACGCGCCAACTGATATCGATGCCCTTCGCCCACGGATCCGCTCCTCCGGATTTTGCAGGCTTGTTTGTATCATTTGTCTTTTTTTGGAATGCCGCAACCGCCCCCGCCCGCCGGACGATAAAATTTTTCTACCCCGGTTGTATCGCGGGGAACTGAGCCTTCATGTCCCGTTCAGGAACGATATCATTATCTTGCCGCCAGGAAGAAACCGCAGCGCTCCCGTAGACTTTCGATGGGGACCGCGTATTTTCCGAACCGCAAGTTCAGGTGGAGCGGGATGTTCCCGGCTCCGCCATCATCCACGGGACGGACTGAGCGCAAGGCTTGAGATCCGTAGAGATCGGAGAGAACAACATGAAGAAAGCCATCGCACTTGTGCTGGTCGCCCTGGCGGTCGCAAGCTGCACCCAGACGGAAAAAGGCGCCGGCATCGGTGCCGTTTCCGGCGCGATCATCGGCGGCGCTGTCACCGGCGACGTCCGTGGCGCAGCGGTCGGCGCGGCCATCGGCGGCGTATCCGGCGCGGTCATCGGCAACGTCACCGAACAGCCAGGCCAGTGCTACTACCGCGACCGCTATGGCCGCCGCTACATCGACTCCTGCCCGCGCTAAGGCGCAGCAAGAAGATCGTCCCTCGGCGTCGCGCAAGCGCGTCGACGGAATGGTTCCCCCTCATGGCAATCGCCCTGAGGGGGTTTTTCGTTGCAGCAGGCAGCGAGAAAAATGATGCACGCCGGACTAAAATTACAGGGCGCGCGCAAACCGGGTGGCTCTGCGTCACGCAATTCCGTTTCGTGGCCTCGACCTATCATGATCGAGGCTTCCCATGTCGAAACCAGAAAACACACCCCTTCCCCCGGCCTTCAAGCGGATCGGCTGGTCCAACCTCCTTGCGCAATTTTCAGAGCAGATGGCGCTGGCCGCCGCTCCTCTGGCCGCCGTGCTTCTGCTCGCCGCAGGCCCTGCGGAAACCGGCTGGCTGCAGATGGCGCAGACGCTGCCATTCCTGCTGCTCTCGATTCCAGCCGGCCTCATTGCCGACCGCGCATCGCGGCGCGGCCTCATGGTCAGCTCGGAAATGCTGCGCGCGCTGTCGCTGGTCGCCACGCTGTTGCTCATGCTCAGCGGACTGCTGTCGCTGCCGTTGCTGGCCGTCATGGGCTTCGTCGGCGCCATCGGCACGGTCTGCTACAATGTCGCCGCACCTGCCCTGATCCCGGCAATCGTTCCGCGTGCGCAACTGGCTGATGCCAACCGCTGGATGGAGCTTGCCCGCAGCCTCGCCTATTCCGGCGGGCCGGCGATCGGCGGCGCGTTCGTCGCATGGACGGGCGCGTCGCTCGCCTATGTCGCCGCCACATCCCTGTCCCTTCTCTCCGTCGTCCTGCTCGCCGGCCTTGGTGATCACCACCAGCCGAGCAGCCCCAAGCGCAAGCTTCTCCAGGATCTCGCCGAAGGTGCCCGTTTCCTTGCCGACCACGCGCTGTTGAGGCCCATTCTGGTGACCGCCATCGTCTTCAACACGGCCTGGTTCGTGCTGCAGGCGGTCTATGTCGCCTATGCCATTCAGACCCTCGGGCTGACGGCGACCGGCGTCGGCATCACGCTTGGCATCTATGGCGCCGGCATGATGATCGGCGCCTTCGCAGCACCCGCCATTGCGCGCCATATCCCTTTCGGCGTGATGATCGCCCTTGGCCCGCTGGGCGGGCTGACTGCCGCGGCCGTCATGCTCTCCACCATCTGGGTTCCCTCCGGCCTCCTCGCCGGCCTCAGCTTCTTCCTGTTCGGCGCCGGCCCGGTGCTCTGGTCGATCGCCACCCTCACCTTGCGACAGGCCGTCACGCCCAATGCGATGCTCGGGCGCGTCTGGCCTTCATCACCACCGCCACCTTCGGCGCACGGCCGATCGGCGCGGCGCTCGGCGCCGTCGTTGCCACGCGCTTCGGCGTCGAGGCATGCCTTGCCGTCGCAGCCGTCGGCTTCCTGGTTCAGTTCCTGGTGATCATCGCTTCCGCTGTGCCGCAGCTGCGGGAACTGCCCGAGGCAGCCTAGCAATATGGCACCTCGGGCGAGGCCCGCGGCTCCGGCGAAGGCCGGGCGCGTACCTAGTTGCCGGCACCGCAGATCCGGCGGTTGTGCTGCGCCGACAACATTTCCGCGCTTTTTCGACGAAATCGACACCGAATCTCGGCATGAGGGGTGGATGCAACGGATCGTCATCGTTAACAGATGGAAAACCTTAGGCATGCAATAGTGACCCGGCCGCATAAGCAGGCAGTTTGTATTGGGTCGCCTGAAGACGGGATGCGGAAGCGAATGTCCCCACCACGGTCGAGTATTGCGTACTGGAAGGCAGCGACTGCGCTTGCTGTTGCCTTTACGTGCGCGCTCGGCCCGCTTTCCGCCGAGAAGGCCTATGCCTTCAAGCTCTTCGGCATGAAGTTTTTCGAGAGCGACGAGGAAGAAGCGCCGGTCATCGACCCGGTCAACTATACCCTCACCTTCGACGCCGGCACCGACGACGACGAACTGAAGGAAGCGCTGGAAAACAGCTCGCAGCTCGTGCAGGGCCAGGAAAAGCCGGTCTCCGGCGATCTTGGGCTCGCCATCCGGGCCCGCGACGACCGCGACCGGCTGTTGGCCGCACTCTACGAAAAGGCGCGCTACGGCGGCACCATCGCGATCCGCGTCAACGGCCAGGATATCGACAGCCTGCCGCCGGATCCGTCTTTCCCGGATGGCAAGCCTATCCCGGTTACCGTCACCGTGACGCCGGGCCCGGTCTTCAACGTCGGTTCCGTCAGGTTCGAAGGCGACGCGGCCAGCTTCAGTCCCGCCGATTACGGCCTGCCCGCCGGCGCGCGCGCCGATTCCACCCTTATCATCAAGGCCGGCGAAAAGGTCGTGAACGACCTGCGTGAGCAGGGCCGGCCGATGGCCAAGCTCACCGAACGCAGCGCCGTCGCCAACCACGCCAATTCAACGGTCGACATCGTCATCGGCGCCAGCGGCGGCCCCGTCGCCCCGGTCGGCGAGGTCACCGTCGGCGGGACGAAGACCGTCGATCCCGGTTTCGTGCGCGACTATTCGCGCCTCAACGAGGGCCGTCCCTATTCGCCGGAGGACATCCGCAAGGCCTCCGAGCGGCTGCGCCAGCTCGGCGTCTTTTCGAGCGTCACCATCAAGGAAGCCAACACGCTTTCGCCTGATGGATCGATCCCGATGAAGATCGAGGTCTCCGAAGGCAAGCACAAGTATTTCGGCTTCGGCGCCCAGGTTTCGACGACCGACGGCCTCGGGCTTTCGGGCTATTGGGGACACCGCAATCTTTTCGGCCGCGCCGAATCGCTGCGCATCGAGGGCTCGGTCGACCGCATCGGCGAGACCAAGGAGCTCGACAAGCTCGACTATTCGGTCGGCATTCTCTTTGCAAAGCCGGGCGCCTTCGGTCCCGCCTCCACCTTTACCGCCAGCCTCAAGGCCAACATCCAGGACCCGGACGCCTATCGCGCCAAGATCCTGACGGGTGCCGCCGGCGCGACCTTCGAACTCTCGCCGACCGACACCTTCTCCGGCGGCGGCGAATTGAGCTGGGCCAACATCGACGACGCCTTCGGCTCGAATTCCTATCTGACGGCCGCGGTCCCGCTCGAATATGTTCGCGATACCCGCAACGACAAGCTGAACGCGACCGAAGGCTATCGGGCGATGATCAACGCCAAGCCGAGCTACGAGATCAAGGGGCAGACCTTCTTCTCGTCCTTCGAAGCGTCGGCGTCCGGCTACCATGCGCTCGGCGACGAGAAGCGCTTCGTGCTTGCCGGCAAGATCGGCGCGGGCGTGCTCGTCGGCGGCAGCGGGCTCGAGGACATCCCGGCCAACCGTCGCTTCTATCTCGGCGGTGGCGGCTCGGTGCGCGGCTATTCCTACCAGGAGATCGGCCCGCGCAATTCCGACGACCGCGAGACCGGCGGGCGCTCCTATGTCAACGCCTCGCTCGAAGCCCGCATCGCGGTCACCGACACCATCGGCGTCGTGCCCTTCATCGACGCAGGTACCGTCTCGGCGAAGACGACACCCGATTTCTCCGACATTCGCGCCGGCGCCGGCATCGGCCTGCGTTATGCCACGCCCTTCGGCCCGATCCGCCTCGACTTCGCCGTACCGCTCAACAAATATCCGAACGGAACGAAATACGGCATCTATGCCGGCATCGGCCAATCCTTCTGATCCAGGCCGTTTCTCCCGCAGGAATCGGCAAATCGCCGTCATTGCGCGATAGTTTCTCCCCGCGGCGATTCCGCTGCCGCGCAACTTGCGTTATGGGTAGATCATGAATCAGGTCGTCCGTTTCCTTCGCGCGACGCTGCGCTATGGCCTTCGTGTGCTTGGCGTGCTTGCGATCGTTGCCCTTCTTCTCGTCGCCTTCGTGGGCTTCACCACACCCGGCGCCCGGCTCGTCGCCTGGGCAATCGAGAAATATGCGGCAACACCCGACCAGATCGTGCGGATCGCCGATCCGAGCGCGCTTTTGACCGGCAAGTTCACGGCCGGAAGCATCACGCTGTTCGATGGCGAGGGCATCTATGCCGAAGTGCGCGACGTCAATCTCGACTGGTCGCCCGCCGCCCTCCTCTCCTTCCGCTTCGAAGCCGCAGCGCTCTCGGCCGGCTCGATCCGCGTCGAGCGCCTGCCGATCCCCTCCTCCGAGACCAAGGAAGTCCGCTCGACCTTTGCGCTTCCCGTCGACGTCAAGATCGACGCGATTGATCTCAAGGAGATCATCATCGGCAAGGCGATCGCCGGCGAGGACCAGTTCCTGACCGCCAGCGGCAAGGTGAACGCGACCAACGAAAGCATCGCCCTTCAGCTTGCGGCCGCCCAGCGCGACCGGCCGGAAGCACGCGCGGTCGCCGATATCGTCTTCAATCCGGCGGGCAACGAGCTGAAGCTTGAAGCGACCGTGGACGAACCGAACAACGGCGTGCTGGCAAAGCTGCTTCGCCTCCCGAACGAGCCTTCGGTCAACATCAAGCTGACCGGTGAAGGCCCGCTTTCCGACTGGAGCGGCAGCGCTACGGCAGCACTCGACGGCAGCAAAATTCTCAAGCTCGACGGTCGCCACGTCCAGACGCCTGACGGAATGCACCGGCTGACGGTCGACGGTGGCGGCGGCTTCGGCTCGCTGATGCCGCCAGCGCTGCGCCCGATGTTCGAGGGTGAGACCAGGATCGACATCGCCGCCGCGTTCAACGACCAGGGGCTGGTGCAGGTCGACAAGGCTCATGTGGCGACCGGCGCGCTCTCCTTTGCCGCTTTTGGAACCTACGACAGCAAGGGCGAGAACAACCTCAAGGCCAGGCTTGCCGGCACCAACGGCCCGGTCGATTTCCGCTGGCCGCTGCAGAAGGGTGAGGCGCAGGCCAAGATCAATTCCGTCGACTTCTCGCTCATCGGCGACGCGCAAGCCGCGATCCTCGATCTCGCCGCAGACGTCACCTCCGTGGCGCTGCCGGACGTGGCGCTCGGCGCAGTCAAGCTCTCGGCACGTAGCGACGGCTTCAATGTCCAGGCGCAATCCGGTCTGGTGAAGGCGGCAATCGAAGTGGGCGAAGCCGGCTTCAACGATGCAAACCTCGCCCGCCTGGTGCAGGTGCCGATGAAGATCGACGCCAACCTGTCCGTGACGAAGGAAAGCATCGCCTTCAATCCGGTAACGATCGAGAGCCCCGGCGTTGGCGGTTCGCTCACCGGCGCCTTCTATCGCGACGAGAATACGGTTTCCGCCGCCTTCAAGCTCTTTGCCGTTCCAGGCGCGCTGCCGCCGGCAGCCGCAGCGAAGTTCGACGGCACGATCGCACTCTCGGGCGAGGTGAAGACGGCAAGCGACGGCGGCGTCACCGTGGAGGGTATCGAGCTCAAGTCGGGCACGATCGAGGCGGCCGGCACCGTTGCGCTCGCACAGAGCAACCTGACGGCCGATCTCAAGGGCACACTGCCCGATCTCGGCAAGGTGCTTGACGATGCCAAGGGCAAGGCCGAATTCACTGCCGCCGTGACCGGCCCGCTCGCCGAACTCGGCATCAAGGCCGAGCTGACCTCAAGCGGCGCGACATTGGCCGGGCGCACGCTCAGCGACCTCAACGTCAAGGCCGACGCCAAGGCCAACCCATCGAGCCCGCAGGCAAGTCTGACGGCAACCGGTGCGCTCGACGGCCAGGCCATCGACGTCAAGGCCGACGTCGTCTCGAAGGACGGCCAGACCGCAATCCCGGTGCTCGAAGCCAGGATCGGCGAGAACAAGCTGACCGGGGCGATCAGCTTCACCCCCGATTTCAAGCCGGACGGCACGATCAGCTTCGACCTGCCTGATCTCGGCCTGCTTGCCGCCATGGCCGGGCAGAAGGCATCCGGCGACCTCAACGGTTCCGCTGCCATCAAGACCGCAAACGGCATTACCTCCGTCGTCGTCAAGGCCGGCGGCAGCGGCATCAAGCGCGATCAGCTGACGATTTCCAAGCCGACCGCCGACATCACCATCGCGGACCTTGCGGTCCTTGCGGTCAAGGGCAGCATCCGCGCCGAAACCGTGGCGCAGGGCGAAAACCGTGTTTCCGGACTCGCCGTCGATTTCGAGCAACAGGCCGGCCGCACCGGCTTTTCCGTCGACGGCAAATACGACGGCGGACCGCTGACGGTGAAGGGCGACCTTGCCAGCTCCAAAGGCCGCACGGAAATCCGCCTCACATCCTTTGGCGCAACGCCGAAAGGCATTGCCCTGAAATTGGCGCAGCCGACGGTGATCGCCATCGAAAACGGCACCGTCCGTCTCAACGCGCTGACGATCCAGGCGTCGAAAGGCACGATCGCCGTCAACGGCACCGCTGGCGAAAAGCTCGACATCACGGCGAAGCTCAACGCCCTGCCCGCAGCACTGGTCAACGCCTTTGCGCCGGATCTCGGCGCCGAGGGTACGATCGCCGGCACCGTCGATGTCGAGGGTGGCGCGTCTGCACCGGTCGTCGCCTACGATCTCAAATGGTCGGGCGCCTCGCTCGCAGCGGCGCGAACGGCCGGCGTTGCGGCTTTTGACGTGACGGCGGACGGCAAGTTTGCCAACAACAAGGTGACGCTCGATACGACGCTTTCGGGCGCCGGCGGCCTTTCCTTCAAGGGCGGCGGCAATGTCGATATCGGCGGCAACATGCCGATCGCGATGAAGTTCAATGGCAACGTCCCCTTCGCGCTCATCGCCAACCTGATGGCGGAAAAGGGCTTCACGCTGACGGGTCAGGCGAATGTCGATGTGGCGATTTCCGGCTCGGCCAAGGCGCCGCAGATCGCCGGCACGATCGCCACGTCAGGTGGGCGCCTCGTCGACGTGCGCCGCAACCTGGCGCTCAACGACCTGACCGCCAATGTCGCGCTCGACGGCAAGCAGGCGACGATCTCGAGGCTCTCGGCCAATCTCGCGACCGGCGGCTCGGTCGAAGCCAGCGGCACCGTCGGCACCGTGCCGGGTTCAGGCTTCCCGGCCAACCTGAAGATCAAGCTGAACAACGCGACCTACGTCGACGGCACGCTGTTCAACGCCAATGTCGCCGGCGAGATGACGCTGACCGGCCCCCTGGTCGCGACCCCGACGCTCGGCGGCAAGGTGACGATCCGCAAGGCCTCGATCACCATTCCCGAGAAGCTGCCGACCTCGCTGTCGGCGATTGACATCAAGCACAAGAATGCACCGCCCAAGGTGCAGAAGATGGTCAAGGACCTGCGCAAGGACGAAGTGCCGGCTGCCGGCGCCAATGCCAGCGGCGTGATCGCCTTCGATCTCGGCGTCAATGCGCACCAGATCTTCGTGCGCGGCCGCGGCATCGACGCGGAACTTGGCGGCGACCTGACGATCCGCGGCACTGCGGTGCAGCCGGTCATTTCCGGTGGCTTCGAGATGCGCCGCGGGCGGCTTGAAATCCTCGGCAAGCGCCTGACCTTCACCGACGGCAATATCGGCTTTGGCGGCGACCTGATCCCGACGCTCGATCTGAAGGCGACGTCCAGCGTCGGCGCGACCACCATCACCGTCTCGGTGGCGGGCCTCGCCAACAATCCGCAGATCGCCTTCTCGTCCTCCCCGGCCCTGCCGCAGGATGAAATCCTGGCGCAGCTGATCTTCAACCGGTCGCTGTCGAACCTCTCGGCCTTCCAGATCGCCCAGCTTGCGTCCGCCGTCAGCCAGTTGGCCGGCGGCGGCTCGACGTCGCTGCTCGACGGCCTGCGCAACAAACTCGGCGTCGACGATCTCGACGTCACCACCGACGAGAATGGCGGTGCGTCCGTGCGCGCCGGCAAGTATCTCAACGACCGCACCTATATCGAACTGCAGCAGGGCTCCGATTCCGCCTCCAGCAAGGCGGTCATCAATCTCGATGTCGGCAAGGGCGTAAAGCTCAAAGGCTCGGCCGCCGGCGACGGTTCGGCCTCGGGCGGTGTCTTCTTCGAAAAGGAATATTGAGCGGCGCCCGGCGAAAAATACGCCTGCCCTGCTCAGCAGTGAGCGTGAGGGAGCCCGCGGATCCGGTCGCGATCCGCGGGCTCATCTCTCTTCACGAAGATCGCCTCGACGGCGAAGTCTGCCGCAATCCTTCAAATGCGCCGGTGGTGCTTCAAGCTCGGCTCTGCTGCATGGCATCAGCGCAGAACCGCCGCGCATTCCTGCACGACCTGTTTCAGGCCCAGCCGTTCTCGGGAACGAAGGAGGCCTCGCGGCGCGGGCGCGTCTGCTCGTAGCGGCTCCACGCGACGGCGTCGGGCGACAGGCTCGTCATCTCGGTCCTTCGGGCAAGCGCGACGAGTTCGTCGATAGAGAGAGCATCGCCCCGCTCGATCTTCTCGAGCGCCGCATCGATCAAGGACAGGCTGTGTTCGACACGGTCGCGCAGGTCCAAGAATGCCGATTGCTGGACGGCAAGCGTTTGCCGAAGGGCCGGCGCGGTACCGGCAAGCATCTCGGTAATCCGGGTGAGGCTGAGGCCAAGCCGTCGCAGCGCCAGGATTTCGGTCAGCCGCGCGATTTCGACGGCACCATAGAGCCGCCACTTCTTCTCCGTCCGCCGCGGCGAGATCAGGCCGCGATCCTCATAGACCTTGAGAGCGCGGATGGTTAGGCCGAGGCGGTCGGCGCATTCGGCAGCCGACAGCAGTTCATCGTGGTTCACGCCCATGAGCACCTCTTCGAAACACGTTCAAAAAAGGTGACTTTGCGGTCAGCCCGAGCGGGCTTTGCGAAGTTTTGATGGAGATTTGACGAAGACGCACCATGAAAGGCGATTTGCGCTCAGGCGGTGTCGAAAACTTCCGAGATCGCTCCGTGGAATTGCCACTTTGCCGAACCTACATCGGTGTCGGCGCGCGACCGCACGCCCCATTTGTTTCATTCCTTTTTCAGGTGATTGCCTTGCCCTCTTCTTTTCCGCATCCCCAACTGCCCGCCCAATTCCACCCCTTCGTCGACGGCTATCAGTGGAACCGTGATCTGCTCGGGCAATCCGACTCGAGCATCTTTCTCCTCAAGGCGCCCGATCGTCCCATGCTGGTTCTGAAGCTCGAGGAAGCCGGCCCGTTCGGCGAGTTCGTCGACGAGGCTGCGCGGCTTGATTGGCTGGCATCAAAGGATGTGCCCTGCCCCCGGGTGATCGCCCGCGCCTTCGGCGCGCAAACCAGCTGGCTGCTGCTGCAGGCCGTGGAAGGGACAGACCTCGCCTCCACGACATTGTCGCCCAAGGACCAGATCGTCATCCTTGCCGACGCCCTGAAGCGACTGCATGCGCTGGATATCGCCACCTGCCCCTTCGATCATCGGATCGAAAAGCGCATCGCCATCGCGAAGACGCGCACCCAGGCCGGCGTGATCGACGAGAGCGACTTCGACGAAACGCGGCTCGGCCGCACGGCGGCGGATCTCTTTGCCGAACTGCAGGCGCGCATGCCCCGAGCCGGCAAGCTCGTCGTCACCCATGGCGACGCCTGCCTGCCGAACATCATCGAGAAGAACGGCCGGTTTTCCGGCTTCATCGATTGCAGCCGGCTGGGCGTCGCCGACCCCTATCAGGACATCGCACTCGCCTGCCGCAGCGTCGCCTACAATCTCGGCGAGGAATGGGTTCAGCCGTTTCTGACCCGCTACGGTATCGACAAGGACGATTCCGAGAAACGCGACTTCTACTGCCTGCTCGACGAGTTCTTCTGATCGCGTAGCCATCAAAGCATACGTCCAGACGGCGAAAGGCCCGCAACGCCTCAGGCGGCGTTGCGGGCCTCGATGCTCAGGTCGACGATATCGGCATCTTCCATGGCATTGAACAGCGCCCAGATATGGCCGAAGGGATCGATGAAGGCGCCGACGCGATCGCCCGTCGACAAGGTTTCGGCCGCATTGCGAAGGCTTGCTCCGGCGCCGATCGCCCGGCCGATGACGCGATCGACGTCGCGCACATGCAGTTCCAGGATCACCGCCGTCGTGCCGAGCGCATGCGGCGAGCGCGGCCCGCCAAGCTTGGGCTCGGCATCGCGGCGCGGGTTGGCCCCGGCAATCCGAAACACCGATTCCCCGATCCTCAAGTCCGCACTCGTCAGAATGCCGCTCGGCCATTCATGCCGCTGCAGCAGTTCGGCACCGAGCGCTTCGCGATAGAAGGCGATAGCGCGATCCTCGTCGCCATGCCTGACGAACAGCTTCACACAGATCTGCCGATCGGCAAGCCTGCCGCCATTGGCAACCATGACATCCTCCATCTTGGGTGAGGCGGCCATCATAGCGGAACATTAGAACAAATCAAGAACAATTCGACTCCGAGAGGCATTTTCCTCGCCGGTTCGAGCCGCCCGAAACGTTCAGAATGCGCCGGTCATCTTGCTGGTTTTCAACAGAATATTCGTCTCCGTGACGGTGATGCCGTCGATCAGACGGATGCGCCGCAGCGTCTCGTCGAAGGAGACGAGATCGCGGTCCTGAAGCTCGGCGATAAAGTCCCAACGTCCATTGGTGCTGTGCAGCGCGCGCACCTGCGGCAGGCCGCGCAACTGCTCGGCAACACGGTCGGCCATCTTGCCGTGCACCTCGATCATGACCACGGCACGAACCCCCGAAGCCGGGATTTCCGCACCGGTGCGGATGGTAAAGGCGGCGATCGTGCCGTTGGCGACCAGCCTGTCGATGCGGGCAGCGACCGTCGCCCGCGACACGCCCGTCATTTCCGATAGCGTCGAAACGGGAATGCGCGCATTCTGGCGCAGCGCGCTGATGAGCGCCTGGTCGAGATCATCCATTGCCTGTCACTTTGCAAAACGGGACTTATCAATCTGTCGAATTTAGCTCACTAATCGGCAGTTTTCCATCTTTTTGCTGACGCCCATTTTCGCCATAATCCACACATCCCGAACGGGATCACATGGGAATTATCTTGAGAAGGAATCGGGCGGACATGACGACCATCACGCTGATCGGCGCACCCATCGAGGAAGGTTCTGGACGGCGCGGCGCGGCCATGGGACCGACAGCCCTGCGCATCGCCGGCATCGACACCGTGCTGCGCGACCTCGGCCATACCGTTCACGACGAAGGCGACGTCAAGCCGCTGCCGGCCCGCGACCTTGCCAACCACCCAGGCGCCAACAACCTGCAGATCGTCGCAGCCTTCGCCCGTGCGCTACATGATTCGGTGCACGACACGGTGCGCAAGGGCCACTTCCCGATCATCCTGGGTGGCGACCACGCGCTTTCCATGGGCAGCGTCTCCGGCATGGCGCGCTACGCCGCCGACGTCGGCCGACCGCTCTTCGTGCTCTGGCTCGACGCCCATGCCGACTTCAACTCGCCGTCGACCTCGCCCTCCGGCAACATGCACGGCATGCCGGTCGCCTTTTTCTGCGGCCAGGCGGAATTCGCCCCGATCCTGCCGTCCGACCGTCCGCTCGTCGACCCAACCAAGGTCTTCCAGGTCGGCATCCGCTCGGTCGACGACCGCGAGCGTGAAGAGATCGCCGAGCATGGCGTCCGCGTTTATGACATGCGCGCCGTCGACGAACTCGGCATGGCCCATATCATGCGCCAGATCCTCGAAGAGGTTCGCGCCGCCAACGGCCTGCTGCATGTCAGCCTCGACGTCGACTTCATGGATCCAGACCTTGCGCCCGGCGTCGGCACCACCGTTCCCGGCGGCGCCACCTTCCGCGAAGCGCACCTGATCATGGAAATGCTCTGGGAAAGCGGGCTTGTTTCCTCGCTCGACGTCGTCGAGCTCAACCCCTTCCTCGACGACCGCGGCAAGAGCGCGCGCGTCCTGGTCGAACTGACGGCAAGCCTCTTCGGCCGCCGCGTTCTCGACCGGCCGACCCGCAGCGCCTGAGAAAAAAAGACAAACGGAGGACGATATATGAACACGACGGCAGCCCTGATCGAAACCGAATACCGGCTCGGCGCCCATAACTACAAGCCGCTCGACGTGGTGCTCTCGCGCGGCGAAGGCGTCTATGTCTGGGACATGGAGGGCAATCGCTACCTCGACTGTCTCTCGGCCTACTCCGCCGTGAACCAGGGCCATTGCCACCCGAAGATCCTGCAGGCGATGATGGAGCAGGCGCAGAAGCTGACGCTGACCTCCCGCGCCTTCCGCAACGACCAGCTGGCGCATTTCTACGAAGAGATCGCAGCGCTCACCGGCTCGCACAAGGTGCTGCCGATGAACTCCGGCGCGGAAGCCGTCGAGACCGCCGTCAAGGCAGTGCGCAAGTGGGGCTATGAGGTCAAGGGCGTTGCCGAGAACAAGGCCGAGATCATCGTCTGCTCCAACAACTTCCACGGCCGCACCATGGGCATCGTCGGCTTCTCCACCGACCCGGACGCCCGCACCGGCTTCGGCCCGTTCGCGCCCGGCTTCCGCGTAGTGCCTTTCGGTGACATTGACGCCTTCCGCGCGGCGATCAACGAAAACACCGTTGCCTTCCTCGTCGAGCCGATCCAGGGCGAAGCCGGCGTCATCGTACCACCGGTCGGCTACTTCACGACGGTGCGCGAACTCTGCACCAAGCACGGCATCACGCTGATCCTCGACGAGATCCAGACCGGTCTCGGCCGCACCGGCAAGCTGCTTGCCGAAGAGCATGAGGCGATCGAAGCCGACGTGACGCTGATCGGCAAGGCTCTATCAGGCGGTTTCTACCCCGTCTCGGCCGTGCTTTCGAACTCCGAAGTGCTCGGCGTCCTGAAGCCCGGCCAGCACGGCTCGACCTTCGGCGGCAATCCGCTCGCCTGCGCCATTGCCCGCGCTGCGCTGAAAGCGCTGACGGAAGAAGGCATGATCGAGAATTCGGCGAAGATGGGCGAACGCTTCCAGAAGGGCCTCACCGACATCCGTTCCAACATCATCAAGGAAGTGCGCGGTCGCGGCCTGATGCTGGCGGTGGAACTGGTGCCGGAAGCCGGCGGCGCCCGCAAGTATTGCGAAGCGCTGAAAGGGCTCGGCATCCTTGCCAAGGACACCCACGGCGACACCATCCGCATCGCGCCGCCGCTCGTCATCACTGCCGAGCAGGTGGATTGGGCGGTCGAACAGTTTGCCAAGGTTCTCGCTTCCGCCTGATCGTCGTGGTTCCGGCGCCTTCAATCGCGCCCCGGCTTCAACCGGGGCGCAATGTCTTTAAGCTCTTGCAAAAGCAAGTCTTAACGAATCCCGGCCTATAGTCCTTTCCCAAAGCGCAAAGCGGTTCCTCCGCGCATGATGCAGCTGCGCCCTGCCGGATGTAATCGGCGGACTGGAAGGATCTCTCCTTTACGGATCATTGGCCGCGCCTCACGCGCCGTCAGCCATGCGGAGAGATCTGGAGTTTGGCGATGTCGCGCCCAGAGGCGTCGACCGGAAAGCTGGAAGGACCTTCGATGACAAGCACACTCAGGACGGCCGGGTTCGACGGCGAGACGCTGGAAATCATTGCGTTCCGCCTCCACGATCAGGAATTCTGCGTCAAGACGACGACGATCCGTGAAATCCGCGGCTGGGCGCCCTCGACGCCCATCCCGCATTCGCCGCCGGAAGTGATCGGCGTCATGAACCTGCGCGGCACGGTGATCCCGATCATCGACCTCGCCCACAAGCTCGGCATGAAATCGACCACCGCCAACGAGCGCAGCGCCATCGTCGTCGCCGAAGTGCACAACATGGTGATCGGCCTCGTCGTCGACCGCGTGTCGGACATTCTCACGGTCCAGGGCAGCCAGGTGCAGCCGGTGCCGGAAGTCACGGCCTCCTTCGACAAGAGTTTCGCCGAAGGCATCATTGCCAACGAAACCGGCATGATCTGCTTCCTGAACCTCGCCCGGATGTTCAAGGAACGAGAAGTCGAGGAACTGGCCGCCTAAAGCAACAGGTCAGGCGACATTCAAGGCCGTCCGACGTCTCGTCGGGCGGCTTTTTTGTTGGTTATTTGCTCAGCCAGAGGGCAATACTTTAGAAAAGCAGGAGAGACTAATTCAACTAAAATTGGGACCTATGAGTTCTTACAACTGAAATTTGATAGTTGCTATTTTAACACATGCTTAATAGTCATATCACTAACCTAGATTGCATAAACACGGCGCCTTGGGCATGAAGCCCGACAGTTCGAACTCCCCTCACGAAGCACGAAATCGCTGACCCGGCGGGTCGGCGTGGGACGACCAGACAATTTTCGGCAGGCCGGCATTTGTCTTAGTCCGGGCGTTGCGCCGCTTCGGCCCCGCAAGCCCTGTCAAGGAAGGCACGAAGCCCCCGGCTTGAGCCACCAAACGAGAAGAGGGTTACAATGTTCGCTCTCGGAAAAATTGCAGACGCGAACCAGATCATCGCCGCGCTCTCGAAGTCGCAGGCCATCATCCAGTTCGACCTGACCGGCAAGATCCTGACTGCCAATGAGAATTTCTGCCAGGCCCTTGGTTACAGCCTCAGCGAAATCGTCGGCCAACACCACCGCATGTTCTGCTCCGCCGACTACGCCCAGACGCAGGAATACCGCGACTTCTGGGCCCGGCTCGGCCGCGGCGAATTCGACGTCAATGCCTACAAGCGTGTCGCCAAGGGCGGCCGCGAAATCTGGATCCAGGCGACCTACAACCCGGTGCTTCGCAACGGCAAGCCCTACAAGGTGGTCAAGTTCGCCAGCGACATCACCGCCGCCAAGGCGAGAGCCACGGAAGATGCCGGCAAGCTCGACGCGATTTCCCGCTCCCAGGCCGTGATCGAGTTCACGCCATTGGGCG
Organism: Ensifer sp. PDNC004; assembly: GCF_016919405.1. NCBI lineage: Bacteria > Pseudomonadati > Pseudomonadota > Alphaproteobacteria > Hyphomicrobiales > Rhizobiaceae > Ensifer > Ensifer sp. PDNC004. The sequence continues at coordinate 3,257,515 of NZ_CP070353.1, read as the reverse complement.
AGATCCTGACCGCCAACGAAAACTTCTGCGCCGCGCTCGGCTACAGCCTCCAGGAAATCCAGGGCAAGCACCACAGCATGTTCTGCGAGCCCAACTATGCCCGCACCGCCGAATATGCCGACTTCTGGAAACGGCTCGCCGCCGGCGAGTTCTTCTCCAACGAGTTTGTGCGCTACGGCAAGGGTGGCAAGGAAATCTGGATCCAGGCAGCCTATAACCCGATCCGCGACTTCAGCGGCAAGGTCTACAAGGTCGTCAAGTTCGCGACCGATGTCAGCGAACGCATGAGCGCCATCAACAGCCTCGGAGCCGGCCTGCGGGCGCTCGCCGAAGGCGATCTGACGCGCAACCTCGACACGCCCTTCGTGCCGAGCATGGAAGCGGTGCGCACAGACTTCAACGACGCGACCGCCAAGCTGCGCGGGGCGATGCGGACCGTCGGCGACAATGCCAGCGCCATCGCCTCCGGCGCCCGCGAAATCCGGGCCGCCGCCGACGACCTGTCGAAACGCACCGAACAGCAGGCCGCGTCCGTGGAAGAGACCGCCGCAGCGCTCGACGAGATCACCACGACCGTCTCGGACTCCAGCCGCCGCGCCGAGGAGGCGGGAGGCCTGGTCGCCAAGACCAAGGCCGGCGCCGAACGCTCCGGCAACGTGGTCAAGAGCGCGATCGGCGCCATGGACCAGATCGAACAGTCGTCCCGCGAAATTTCCAACATCATCGGCGTGATCGACGACATCGCCTTCCAGACGAACCTTTTGGCGCTGAACGCCGGCGTCGAAGCGGCCCGGGCCGGTGAGGCCGGCAAGGGCTTCGCCGTCGTCGCCCAGGAGGTGCGCGAACTGGCGCAGCGTTCGGCCAGTGCCGCCAAGGACATCAAGGCGCTGATCGGCACCTCCACCGAGCACGTCAAGAACGGCGTGTCGCTGGTCGGCCAGACCGGGGCGGCGCTCGAGGAAATCCTCGTCCAGGTTCAGGAGATCAACGCCAACGTCTCGGCGATCGTCGAAGCCGCCCGCGAACAGTCGACCGGTCTCAAGGAGATCAACCAGGCGGTCAACTCGATGGACCAGGCGACCCAACAGAACGCCGCCATGGTCGAGGAAAGCACGGCAGCCAGCCACGCCATGGCCCGCGAGGCGGAAGCGCTGCACGAACTGCTCCGCCAGTTCCGCTACGGCGAGCAGGCCCAGGTCGTCGACGCAAACCGCCACATCGAAGATCGCGCGCAGCCGTCACGCCTGCACGCCACCGCCCGCGCCTTACGCGGCGGCCAACGAACGAGCCTCGCTGCGGCACCGGCCGCGGATGGCTGGCAGAATTTCTGAGCGCACATCCCTGCACCCCGCGCTCGGGAATGGGGAAGGCGGCGACCGGTAGCCGCCTTCCCTTAAATCTTTTCGGAAGAGTGCCTGCTTAGCAAAACGGGCTGTCGATGAGCGCGCAGAAGCTCTGGCGGGTAAAGGAGACAGTCTAGGCCGCTTCCGGACGCTTGATCTTTGCGGCCGCCTCCAGCACTAGCGGCGTCAGGCCTTCGCCGCCCTTGTCGATATGCTCGAACAATTTGCGCCGCATGCGCGGCTCCCAATACTTGTTGATATGGGTGGCGACGCCCTGCGCCGCCTCGCTCGACGGCTGGCTCTTGAAGAAGGTGGCGATCTGGTTCGCCATGTAGATCAGCTTGGCGTTGGTATTGTCATGCGACATCGACGGCAGCTCCGGACTTGATGCGTTCGGCATGGGTGAAAATCTCGAACTCGTCGCCGCGCACGAGCGCAATCAGCGTCATGCCTGCGGCTTCGGCGGTGCGGATGGCGAGCGCCGTCGGCGCCGAGATGGCAATGATCACGGGGCTGCCAACGACCGCCGTCTTCTGCACCATCTCGACGGACACCCGGCTGGTGACGACGACGGCGCCCTCGCTGCCCTTGAAACCGGCGCGTGCCGAAGCACCGATCAACTTGTCGAGCGCATTGTGGCGGCCGACATCCTCGCGCACCGCAATCAGCCCGCGGCCAGGCACATAGAAAGCGGCACCGTGCACGGCCCGCGTCTCGAAATGCAGCGGCTGCTGGCCGTTAAGCAGCTGCACGGCCGAAACCACGTCCTCCTGCGACAGTGTCAATCTCGAACGGGAAACGTCCGGCGTCGGCCGTACCGCCTGCTCGATCGATTCGATGCCGCAAAGGCCGCAGCCGACAGGCCCCGCCATATGCCGTCGGCGCTGGCGCAGCATGTCGTTCTCTTCGTCCTGAAGCACGATCTGCAGGTCGATGCCGAGATTGCCGGCGACCGTCTCCGAGACGATCTCCACCGTTTCGATCTGGCCGGGATCGGTAATGATGCCCTCGGTCAGGCTGAAGCCGATGGCGAAATCCTCGAGATCGCCGGGTGTCGCCATCATCACCGCATGGGTCGAGCCGCCATAGCTGAAAGCGACCGGCGTCTCCTCCGGCACGGCGCGCGCACCGTCCCGAAGCGCGCCGTTGCGGCGGGCGGCCTCGGGAACGGTCTTGGATGTCTTAAACGTCGCCATGATCGATCGCAGTGCGGGCCATCACTCCGCCGCCTCCAGCTTGCCGGAAATCCGGCGCGACTGGCGGGCCTGCTCGTCATAGTCCACCTGCCAGTCCGAAGGACCGTTGGACGGCATCACCTGCACCGCCGTCACCTTGTATTCCGGGCAGTTGGTCGCCCAGTCGGAGAAGTCGGTCGTGATGACGTTCGCCTGCGTCGATGGGTGGTGGAAGGTGGTGTAGACGACGCCGGGCGCGACGCGATCGGTGATCAGCGAACGCAGGGTCGTCTCGCCGGCGCGGCTTGCGAGCCGGATCCAGTCGCCATCACGGATGCCGCGCTGTTCGGCGTCGTGCGGATGGATCTCCAACCGGTCTTCCGCATGCCACACGACGTTGTCGGTGCGCCGCGTCTGGGCGCCGACATTATACTGGCTGAGGATACGACCGGTGGTCAAAAGCAGCGGGAAACGCGGGCCGGTGCGTTCGTCGGTCGCAACATATTCGGTGCGAATGAACTTGCCCTTGCCGCGCACGAAGCCGTCGACATGCATGATCGGCGAACCCTCGGGATGCGCCTCGTTGCAGGGCCACTGCACCGAGCCCATTTTCTCGAGATAGTCGTAGGAGACGAGCGCGAAGCTCGGCGTCGTCGCGGCGATCTCGTCCATGATCTCGGACGGATGGCGGTAGTTCCAGTTGAGGCCCATGGCCTGAGCGAGCTTCTGCGTGACCTCCCAGTCGGCATAACCGTTCTTCGGCGTCATCACCTTGCGCACACGGTTGATGCGGCGCTCGGCATTGGTGAACGTGCCGTCCTTTTCGAGGAAGGTCGAGCCCGGCAGGAAGACATGTGCGTAGTTGGCCGTTTCGTTCAGGAACAGGTCGTGCACGACGACGCATTCCATCGCGGCGAGGCCGGCGGCCACATGCTTGGTGTCCGGGTCGGACTGCAGGATGTCCTCGCCCTGGATGTAGAGCGCCTTGAACGTGCCGTCGACCGCAGCGTCGAGCATGTTGGGGATGCGCAGGCCCGGCTCGTTGGAGATCTCGACGCCCCAGAGCTTTTCGAAGGTCTCGCGGGTCGCATCGTCGGAGATGTGGCGGTAGCCTGGCAGTTCGTGCGGGAACGAACCCATGTCGCAGGAACCCTGCACGTTGTTCTGGCCGCGCAGCGGGTTCACGCCGACGCCCGGCCGGCCGATGTTGCCGGTGACCATGGCGAGGTTGGCGATCGCCATGACCGTCGTCGAGCCCTGGCTGTGTTCGGTAACACCGAGACCGTAATAGATCGCGCCGTTGCCGCCAGTGGCGTAGAGCCTTGCGGCACCACGCACCAGGTCGGCCGTTACGCCGGTATAGGCTTCGGTCGCCTCGGGGCTATGGTAGGGCTCGGCGACGAAGGCGGCCCAATCCTCGTATTCCGACCAGTCGCAGCGCTCGCGGATGAACTTCTCGTTGGTGAGGCCTTCAGTGACGATCACATGGGCGATCGAGGTCAAGATGGCGACATTGGTGCCGGGCTGCAGCGGCAGGTGATAGGCCGCCTCCACATGCGGCGAGCGCACGATGTCGGTGCGACGCGGATCGATGACGATCAGCTTGGCGCCTTCGCGTAAGCGCTTCTTCAGTCGCGAACCGAAGACCGGATGGCCATCGGTCGGATTGGCGCCGATGATGACGGCAACGTCGGTGAACTCGACCGAATCGAAGTTCTGCGTGCCGGCAGAGGTGCCAAAGGCCTGGCCGAGGCCGTAGCCTGTCGGCGAGTGGCAGACGCGAGCGCAGGTGTCGACGTTGTTGTTGCCGAAGCCGGCGCGCACCAGCTTCTGCACCAGATAGGTCTCTTCATTGGTGCAGCGCGACGAGGTGATGCCGCCAACGGAATCGCGGCCGTACTGATACTGGATCCGCCGGAACTCGGAGGCCACATGCGCATAGGCCTCCTCCCAGGTAACCTCGCGCCAGGGATCGGAGATCTTCTCGCGGATCATCGGGTTGAGGATGCGGTCCTTGTGGTTGGAATAGCCATAGGCGAAGCGGCCCTTGACGCAGGAGTGGCCGCGGTTGGCCTGGCCGTCCTTCCAAGGCACCATGCGCACCAGTTCTTCGCCGCGCATTTCCGCCTTGAACGAGCAGCCGACGCCGCAATAGGCGCAGGTCGTCACCTCGGAATGCTCCGGCTGGCCGATCTCGATCACCGACTTTTCGGTGAGCGTCGCGGTCGGGCAGGCCTGCACGCAGGCGCCGCAGGAGACGCATTCCGACGACAGGAAGTCTTCCGCCATGCCGGCCGAAACGCGGCTGTCGAAGCCACGGCCGCCGATCGTCAGCGCGAAGGTACCCTGCACTTCCTCGCAGGCGCGCACGCAACGCGAACAGACGATGCATTTGGCCGGATCATAGGTGAAATAGGGATTGGAATCGTCTTTCGGCATCCACTTGGCGTTGATCTCGCCATTGTTGCGCGCGGTGACATGGTTCTCACCCTCATAGCCGTAGCGCACGTCGCGCAGGCCCACGGCACCGGCCATGTCCTGCAACTCGCAATCGCCGTTGGCCGCACAGGTCAGACAGTCGAGCGGATGGTCGGAGATGTAGAGTTCCATCACCCCGCGCCGCACATCCTTCAGCCGGGGCGTCTGGGTGGAGACCTCGATGCCGGCCGCAACCGGCGTCGTGCAAGAGGCCGGCATGCCGTTGCGCCCCTTGATCTCGACGAGACAGAGCCGGCAGGAGCCGAAGGCATCCATCATGTCCGACGCGCAGAGCTTCGGCACCTCGATGCCAGCATCCATCGCCGCCCGCATGATCGAAGTACCCTCGGGCACCGTGACCTCGCGGCCGTCGATCGTCAGCGTCACCAGCTTTTCGGACTTGGAAGCAGGAGTGCCGTAGTCGATTTCATGAATGAGAGACATGGTCTTCCTCCTCACTCCGCCGCTTCAACGCGCGGTGCCGGCTGAAAATCATCCGGGAAATGGGTCATCGCGCTCATGACGGGATAGGGCGTGAAACCGCCCAGCGCACAGAGCGAACCGAACTTCATCGTGTTGCAGAGATCGGCGAGCAACTCGCGGTTCTTCTCCGGCTCGATGCCGGCGGCGATCTTGTCGGCGACCTCGACACCGCGGGTCGAACCGATGCGGCAGGGCGTGCACTTGCCGCAGCTTTCAACCGCACAGAACTCCATCGCGAAACGGGCCTGGTTGAGCATGTCGACCGTATCGTCGAAAACGACGATGCCGGCATGGCCAATGAGGCCGTCGCGCGCGGCAAAAGCCTCGTAGTCGAACGGCGTATCGAACAGCGCACGGGGAAAATAGGCGCCGAGCGGGCCGCCGACCTGGACCGCCTTCACCGGCCGGCCGCTCGCCGTGCCGCCGCCGATATGATCGATGATCTCGCCAAGCGCCAAGCCGAAGGCGGTCTCATAGAGGCCGGCATGCTTGACGTTGCCGGCGATCTGGATCGGGATCGTGCCGCGCGACCGGCCCATGCCGAAGTCGCGGTAATAGGCAGCGCCCTTGTCCATGATGACGGGGACGGAGGCGAGCGAGATCACGTTGTTGATCACGGTCGGACAGTCGAACAGCCCCTTGTGGGCCGGAAGCGGCGGCTTGGCGCGCACGATGCCGCGCTTGCCTTCGAGGCTGTTCAGAAGCGCCGTTTCCTCGCCGCAGACATAGGCGCCGGCGCCCTCGCGCACTTCCATATCGAAAGCCCTGCCGGAGCCGAGCACCGAAGGCCCGAGCACACCGGCCTTGCGGGCGATCTCGATCGCCGCGGCCATCGCCGCGATCGCATGCGGGTATTCCGAGCGGGTATAGATGAAGCCCTTGGTGGCGCCGGTCGCGATGCCGGCGATCGCCATGCCCTCGATCAAGACGAAGGGATCGCCTTCCATGATCATCCGGTCGGCGAAGGTGCCGCTGTCGCCCTCGTCGGCGTTGCAGACGATGTACTTGCGCGCACCCACCGCATCGAGAACGGTCTTCCACTTGATGCCGGTCGGAAAGCCCGCGCCGCCGCGACCGCGAAGGCCGCTTTCGGTCACCTGGGCGACGATGTCCTGCGGCGCCATGGCAATGGCGTTGCGCAGCCCAGCGAGCCCGTCATGGGCCTGGTAATCGTCGAGCGACAGCGGATCGATGATGCCGCAGCGAGCAAAGGTCAGACGCGTCTGCTGCTTGAGGAAGGGGATCTCCTCGGTCTTTCCGAGACAGAGTGCGTGATCGCCGCCCTCGAGTAGGCCGGCATCGAGCAGCGAGGTCACGTCACGCGCCTTGACCGGGCCATAGGCCACGCGGCCGCCGGCGGTTTCCACCTCGACCAGGGGTTCCAGCCAATGCATGCCACGCGAGCCGTTGCGCACGATCACGGCGTCGAGGCCGCGGGCTGCGACCGCCTCGCTCATCGCCTTTACGACCTTCTCGGCACCGAGCGCGATCGCTGCCGCATCGCGCGGGATGTAGATCTTCACCGTCATCGCCGCGCCTCCTGAACGAGTGCTTCGAGGTCAGTGGCGTCGACGCGGGCATGCACCTCTCCGTCCAGCATGGCGGAGGGTGCGCAGGAACAGAGCCCGAGACAGTAGACCGGCTCCAGCGTCACGGCTCCGTCAGGCGTCGTCTGGTGAAAATCGATACCGAGCAGTCGCTTGGCGCGTTCGGCAAGCGCGTCGCCGCCCATCGACTGGCAAGCTTCGGCGCGACAGAGCTTCAGCACGTGACGCCCGGCCGGGTGCTCGCGGAAATCATGGTAGAAGCTCATGACTCCGTAAACTTCGGCGCGCGAGAGGTTGAGTTCGCGGGCAATCACCGGAAGACATTCCTGCGGCACGTAGCCGAACTCTTCCTGCAGCTCGTGCAGGATCGGCAGCAAGGGCCCTTCGAGCCTCTTCAGCTCCTCGACGATGGCGAGCGTGGTCTCCGCGATATCGGCACGCGGCTGATGGATGTTCAACGGGAGCCCTCCCGGCTCGTGGGCGAGGCGGCAGCACCCGAAACGGGCGACCGGCACAGCCGACATTTCACTTCTGGCGAAGGCCGTTCCTCGGCGGTCTCCGGCCATGATCAAAAAAGCTTCGCGCTTATGGCCGCATGGGTCAATAAGGCTGTTCCGTCGGTCGATAGAAAAAATCTATTGAACTTGATTTCGCTCGCCGAGAATGCGTGCTTCGTGCAGCAAGGCCGAGACCAGCGGCGTAAACGGCTCACGATGCGTCGCAACCAGACCGACGGTGTGACGGGCGTCCGGATCGACGATCGGGATCATCCGGATATCTTCGTGAAAACCGAATGATTTCGCGACGTTAAATGGCATGATGCTGGCCCAGCGGCCGGTGCGCACATGGGAAAAAAGCACGATCATCGAGTTCGATTCGAGCGTCGGCTTGGCCACGGCGCCCGCTTCGGAGAAATGCTGGTTGATGATACGGCGATTCTGCATATCGGCAGTCAATAGACAAAGCCGAACGTCGCTAACCTCTTTCCACGTCACGCTTTCCCGCTCCGAAAGCGGCGTTCCGGCGGCGGTGACGAGGTGATAGCGCTCGACTTGGAGCGGAACGCTGGTCACCCGGCCGAGCGGTTCGTTCTCCAGATAGGTGAGCCCCGCATCGATCTCGAGATTTTCGAGCAAAGCCAGAATCTGCACCGATGTCGTCGACAGCACGGAAAAGGTGACGTCAGGGTGCTTCTCCTGGAACGGCGCGGTGATCATTGGCACCATGGCAAGTGTCGTCGGCACCGCGGCCAGTCGGATATGGCCGGAAAGACCCTTGCGCGCCGCGCGCATCTCCTCGCGCATGGTGCGGGTGTCGCCGACGATCCGGCGCGCCCATTCGAGCACGCGCTGCCCCTCGGGCGTCAGCCCCTGAAAACGCGAACCGCGGCTGACGAGCATGACACCGAGCTGATCCTCGAGCTGACGAATGGCCGCCGACAACGTCGGCTGCGTCACGCCGCACTCCTCCGCCGCCCTGCCAAAGTGCCGTTCGCGTGCAAGAACGAGGAACATTTCCAGCTTGTCGATCATGGCTACCCTTTGAGGACTGGTCTGGCCCGCACCCTGCGGTCAAGGTCGAATGAATACGGTGCGGCTTGTCCCTTCTGTCCGCCTGTAAGAGCCTGCAAGAGAAGGTGACGGCAGGTGGATGCGGGGCAAATGCTGATCCCCTGTTCACACGATCAATTGCCCGCCATTCACTTCCAGCACCTGGCCGGTGATGTAGCCCGACAAGGCATGCGAGGCGAGGAAGAGATAGGCCGGTGCGCAGTCTTCCGCCGTCCCGAGCCGCCCGAGCGGAATGGTCTTGCGCGTCGCCTCCAGCTTCTCCGGCGACGAGTAGCGCTCGTGGAAGTCGGTGGTGATCGTGCCGGGCGAAACGCAGTTGACCCGGATGCCCTCAGGCGCAAGTTCCCGCGCCAAGGCCTTGGAATAGGTGGAGACGAAGGCCTTCGTCGCCGAATAGATCGACGACCCGGCGCTGCCGCCGGTCAGCGCCGAGATCGAGACGGTGTTGACGATCGCCGGGTGCGTGCCCTTGCGCAACAGCGGCAGCATCGCCCGCGTCATCTCGACGACGGCCGTCTGGTTGAGCTGAACGACGGTCTGGTACTGCTCGTCGGTCAGTTCAGCCGCCGGAAAGCGGCCAACCATGGTTCCGGCATTGTTGATCAGGATATCGACACTCTCGAAGCGGCTGCGCACGACATCGGCCAGCCCCTCGACACCATCCGGCGCGAGAAAGTCCGCTGTCGCCACATAGGCCCGGCCTTCCGTCGCCGCCGTTTCGAGAAAATCGGGCAGGTCGCCGATCGACCGGCCGGCATGGACGAGCACATGCGCGCCGCAATCCAGGAACTGGCGGGCAACCTCCAGCCCGATGCCGCGCCCGGCACCGGTGATCACGACGGTCATGCCCTTGAACAAGGCCGGATGAAACATGTCTTTCCCCTCTTCACTCCTAAGGCAGGGTCGCCTATCGCCGTAGCGAATGCAACGCGCGCCGACACCCTGGCCTCGCTGCGAAAGCGATTTCGCCGCAAACGCCGATTCTGAAATTGCGCGGCTTTCGTTTTTGCATATTATGAAACAAAACGAAAATGGGGAGGACGGAATGTATTTGACCGGTCGGCAGGAGGAGATCCTGGAACTGGCAAAAAGCGAGGGGCGGGTGCTGGTCGAGGAGCTGGCGCAGCGCTTTTCCGTCACGCCGCAAACCATCCGAAAGGACCTGAACGACCTCTGCGACGCCAAGATCCTGAACCGCATTCATGGTGGTGCGATCTTCCCGAGCGGCAAGGAAAACGTCAAATACGACGCCCGCCGCCAGATCGCGGCACCGGAGAAGCAGGCGATCGGGAAGGCCGCCGCCGAACTCATCCCCGACAACGCGTCGCTTTTCATCAATATCGGCACGACGACCGAAGCCGTGGGCGAGGCTCTGCTCGACCACAAGGAACTGATGGTCATCACCAACAACATCAATGTCGCCAACCGCTTACGCGTCTTCCCCTCGATCGAGGTGGTGATCACCGGCGGCGTCGTGCGCGGATCGGACGGCGGCATCGTCGGCGAAGCCGCCGTCGACTTCATCAAGCAGTTCAAGGTCGACTTCGCCGTCATCGGCGCCTCGGCGATCGACCATGACGGTGCGCTTCTCGATTTCGATTTTCGCGAAGTGAAAGTCGCCCAGGCGATCATCGCCAATGCCCGCCATGTCATCCTGGTTTCCGACTCGACCAAGTTCGAAAGAACCGCGCCTGTTCGCATCGGCCATATCTCGCAGGTTCAGACCTTCATCACCGATCGCTGTACGCTCGAAAATGTCAGGAAAATCTGTGTCGAACAGGATGTTCGCCTGATCGAAACCGACGCCTGAAACGGGAGATTTAGCCACCCCTTAAGATTCGCAGTGCATTCGTTTGACATTCGATATGTTTTCGTTTTAACTGATTTCACTTTCGCTGATGCATCAATTTGTGCATCGCGAAATGTGGAGGGGAAACAGCAGTGTCAGAGCAGGCAATCTACGACGTCTTCGTCATCGGCGGCGGCATCAACGGATGCGGCATCGCGCGCGACGCGGTCGGCCGTGGGTACTCGGTCGCCTTGGCCGAAATGAACGATTTCGCCTCCGGCACGTCCTCCGGCTCCACCAAGCTCATTCACGGCGGCTTGCGCTACCTCGAACATTACGAATTCCGCCTCGTGCGCGAAGCGCTGATGGAGCGGGAAGTGCTCTGGGCGATGGCGCCGCACGTCATCTGGCCGATGCGCTTCGTGCTGCCCTATCACAAGGGCGGCCTGCGCCCGGCCTGGCTCATCCGCCTCGGCCTCTTCCTTTATGATCATATCGGCGGCCGCAAGCTGCTGCCGGCAACGGCGACGCTGGACATGAACCGCGATCCCGCCGGCAAGCCGCTGAAGCGCCTGTTCAACAAGGCGTTCGAATATTCCGACGGCTGGGTCAACGACGCCCGCCTGGTGGTGCTCAACGCCCGCGACGCTGCCGACCGCGGCGCCGTCATCATGGCGCGCACCCGCGTCGTCTCGGCACGGCGCGACGGCGCCCTCTGGACGATCGAAACCGAAAACCAGGCAACCGGCGAACGCAAGACGCTCAAGGCCCGCATGCTCATCAATGCCGCCGGCCCCTGGGTCGACGCGGTTCTCTCGGGCGCACTCGGCAAGAACGACGTGCACAATGTCCGCCTCGTGCAGGGCAGCCATATCGTCGTGAAGAAGAAGTTTGACGATCCGCGCGCCTACTTCTTCCAGAACCCGGATGGCCGCATCATGTTCGCCATCCCTTACGAAGAAGACTTCACGCTGATCGGCACCACCGACCGCGACTATACCGGCAACCCGGCCGATGTCCGCATCAGCGACACCGAGGTCGATTATCTCTGCCAGGCAGCGAGCGAATATTTCCTCGAGCCGGTGACGAAGGACGATATCGTCTGGACCTATTCGGCCGTTCGCCCGCTCTACGACGACGGCGCCAGCAAGGCGCAGGAAGCAACGCGCGACTACGTGCTGCGGGTCGAGGGCGACAAGGGAGCGGCACCGCTGCTCAACGTCTTCGGTGGCAAGCTCACGACCTACCGCCGTCTCGGCGAGTCCGCACTCGAAAAGATCGGCGAGGCGATCGGCGTCAAGGGTCCGAAATGGACGGCCGGCTCCAGGCTTCCGGGCGGCGATTTTCCTGCCCAGGGCTACGGCGACGAAGTTGCAAGACTGCAGAAGCAATATCCCTTCCTTGCGCGCCAGCATGCGCGTCGCCTCGTGCGCCTCTATGGCACGCGCGCCGCCGCGCTGCTCGGTTCGGCGTCGAACGAGGCCGCTCTTGGCCACCATTTCGGCGCCGATCTCTACGAGGCCGAGGTCAAGTGGCTGATGACGCAGGAATGGGCACGGCACGCCGAGGACGTGCTGTGGCGGCGCACGAAACTGGGATTGAAGCTGACGCCGGGCGAGGCGTTAGCGCTGGAGGAATACATGCGGGGCGCGGCCAACGCAGCCGCCTGAGAACGCTCGCATGCAATGCATTTCCAGAACGGGCGCGCGCGTCCGGGAATGCAGAAGACCGATGAGACAGAGCGTTTCCGCGCTGGGGTGGAAAACGCTCGGACTGCCTTAGGGCTGGGTGGAGAATTCAATGCTTGAAATGAAGAAGATATCCAAGGTCGTGGGCGGGGAGACGCACATCTACCCGACCGACCTGGTGCTGGAGAGGGGGTCGCTGAACGTTCTGCTCGGCCCGACCCTTTCCGGCAAGACGTCGCTGATGCGGCTGATGGCCGGCCTCGACAAGCCCGCCTCCGGTTCGCTCATTTTCGACGGCGCCGACGTCACCGGCCTGCCGGTGCAGAAGCGCTCGGTCGCCATGGTCTACCAGCAGTTCATCAACTATCCGGCGATGACGGTCTATGAGAACATCGCCTCGCCGATGCGCATCAGCGGCGCCGACGCCGCCACCATCGACCGCGAGGTGCGCAAGGCCGCCGATCTCTTGAAGCTGACACCCTATCTCGACCGCACGCCCCTGAACCTCTCGGGCGGCCAGCAGCAGCGCACCGCGCTTGCGCGCGCCATCGTCAAGAATGCCGATCTCGTGCTGCTCGACGAACCGCTCGCCAACCTCGATTACAAGCTGCGCGAGGAACTGCGTGAAGAACTGCCGAAGATCTTCGCCGCCTCCGGCGCGATCTTCGTCTACGCGACCACCGAGCCCTCGGAAGCGCTGTTGCTCGGCGGCAATACGGCTGCCATGAGCCAGGGCCGCATTACCCAGTTCGGCAGGACGATCGACGTCTATCGCCGCCCGGTCGACCTGATCACCGCCCGCACCTTTGCCGATCCGCCGCTGAACTGCATCGAGCTGGTCAAGTCGGGCGCGGCCTTCACGCTCGACGGCAAGCCGGTGCTGACGGTGCCCACGCATCTGGCTGGCATCGCCGACGGTCCCTGCACGGTCGCGTTCCAGCCGCACCACATTTCATTCGACCGCCCGCACGGCGGCGGCGATGCGCTCACCGTCAAGACGGCGATCTCCGAGATCGCCGGCTCGGAAAGCTTCATTCACGTCGGCTTTGCCAATGCGCGCTGGGTGATGCTGGCGCCGGGCATCCACGACATCGAACCCGACGCGACCCTGGATGTCTTCGTCGATACCCGCCACCTGATGGCCTTCGGGCCGGACGGACGCGCCATCGGCGGCGCGGCCTAAAAGGGGGCGCTGGGAGGAAAACATGGCACGCATCAATCTCAACCATATCCGCCACGCCTATGGCGCCAAGCCGAAGTCGGAAAACGACTACGCGCTGAAGGAAGTGCACCACGAGTGGAACGACGGCGGCGCCTATGCGCTGCTCGGGCCCTCCGGCTGCGGCAAGACCACGCTGCTCAACATCATCTCGGGCCTGATCAACCCGTCCGAAGGCGAGATCCTCTTCGACGGCAAGGACGTGACGCATCTGTCGACCCAGGAACGCAACATCGCCCAGGTGTTTCAGTTCCCGGTCATCTACGACACGATGACGGTCTACGACAATCTCGCCTTCCCCTTGCGCAACCGGCATGTGCCGGAGGCCGAGGTCGACCGCCGCGTCAAGGAAACGATCGAAATGATCGGCCTTGGCGGCTGGGCGAAGAAGACGGCCCGGGGGCTTACCGCCGACCAGAAGCAGAAGATCTCGCTCGGCCGCGGCCTCGTACGCAACGACGTCAGCGCCATCCTCTTCGACGAGCCACTGACGGTCATCGATCCGGAAATGAAGTGGGTGCTGCGCTCGCAGATCAAGCGCCTGCACAAGCAGTTCGGCTTCACCATGGTCTACGTCACCCACGACCAGACCGAGGCGCTGACTTTCGCCGACAAGGTCGTCGTCATGTATGACGGCCAGATCGTCCAGATCGGCACGCCGGCGGAACTCTTCGAGCGGCCGCGCCACACCTTCGTCGGCTACTTCATCGGCTCGCCGGGCATGAACGTGCTGCCGGTCAAGCTCGACGGCAGCACCGCGACGGTCGGCGGCGAGCAGTTGGGTCTCACCTTCCAGCCCACGGTCAAGGCCGGCGCCAAGACCGAGCTCGGCATCCGTCCGGAATTCGTCTCGCTCGGCCGCGAGGGCATGCCGGTCGCGATCACCAAGGTCGAGGATATCGGTCGCCACAAGATCGTGCGCGCCCGTTTCGCCGACCAGCCGATCTCGATCATCGTCGACGAGGACGGCGAGATCCCCGCCGAACCGCGCGTCACCTTCGATCCGAAAGCCATCAACATCTACGCCGATTCCTGGCGCGTCGGCGAGGAGGCCTGACCATGGAGAAAACCTGGAACAACAAGGCCTGGTTCATGGTGCTGCCGGTCCTCGTGCTGGTCGCCTTCTCGGCCGTCATCCCGCTGATGACCGTCGTCAACTATTCGGTCCAGGACACCTTCGGCAACAACCAGTTCTTCTGGGCCGGCACCGACTGGTACGTCCAGGTGCTGACGTCCGACCGCTTCTGGGACGCGCTCAGCCGCAACCTGATCTTCTCGGCGATCATTCTCGCCATCGAAATCCCGCTCGGCATCATCATCGCGCTCAACATGCCGAAGAAGGGCCTCGGCGTGCCGGTCTGCCTTGTCCTGATGGCTCTGCCGCTCTTGATCCCGTGGAACGTCGTCGGCACCATCTGGCAGGTCTTCGGCCGCGTCGATATCGGCCTTCTCGGCCGCACGCTCGAAGCGATCGGCATCAACTACAATTACGTCCAGAACCCCGTTGCCGCCTGGGTCACGCTGATCGTCATGGACGTCTGGCACTGGACGAGCCTCGTCGTGCTGCTCTGCTATGCCGGCCTCGTCTCGATCCCCGACGCCTATTACCAGGCGGCCAAGATCGACGGCGCCTCGCGCTGGTCGGTGTTCCGCTACATCCAGCTGCCGAAGATGAAGCGCGTTCTGCTGATCGCCTTCCTGCTGCGGTTCATGGATAGCTTCATGATCTACACCGAGCCCTTCGTCGTCACCGGCGGCGGCCCGGGCAACTCGACCACCTTCCTGTCGATTGACCTCGTCAAGACGGCCATCGGCCAGTTCGACCTCGGTCCGGCGGCAGCGCTATCGATCATCTACTTCCTCATCATCCTGCTGCTCTCGTGGATCTTCTACACCGTGATGACCACGAGCGACGCGCAGGGCTGACAAAGGCGGGAGGAGAAACAAAATGCAAAAACAACCGCTTACCGAACGCCTCTCCTGGCTGGTGCCGACGATCTACATCGTCTTCCTGCTCCTGCCGATCTACTGGCTCGTCAACATGAGCTTCAAGGAAACGAGCGAGATCCTCAGCACCTTCTCGCTCTGGCCGGTCAATCCGACGCTCCGGAACTATGAGGTAATCTTCACCGATCCCTCCTGGTACAACGGCTATATCAACTCGATCATTTACGTCGTCATGAACACGGTGATCTCGGTGACGGCGGCGCTGCCGGCGGCCTACGCCTTCTCGCGCTACCGCTTCCTCGGCGACAAGCACCTGTTCTTCTGGCTATTGACCAACCGCATGGCGCCGCCGGCGGTCTTCGCGCTGCCCTTCTTCCAGCTCTATTCGGCCTTCGGCCTGATCGACACGCACATCGCAGTGGCGCTTGCACACTGCCTGTTCAACGTGCCGCTCGCCGTCTGGATCCTGGAAGGCTTCATGTCGGGCGTGCCGAAGGAGATCGACGAAACCGCCTATATCGACGGTTACTCGTTCCCGCGCTTCTTCGTGAAGATCTTCATGCCGCTGATCGCGTCCGGCATCGGTGTCGCCGCCTTCTTCTGCTTCATGTTCTCGTGGGTCGAACTCTTGCTTGCCCGCACGCTGACGACCACGGACGCCAAGCCGATCGCCGCCACCATGACCCGCACGGTTTCCGCCTCCGGTCTCGACTGGGGCGTGCTCGCCGCTGCCGGCGTGCTCACCATCATTCCGGGCGCGCTGGTGATCTATTTCGTTCGCAACTACATCGCCAAGGGCTTTGCCCTGGGGAGGGTATGATGACCGCTCAACCCATTCGCAAGGCGCGTTGGCAACTGCCGTTTGCCGCCGTTCTCGTCGTCTACGCCGCCGTTGCGGGGCTGCTCTTCAGCATGCTGCCGATCAAGGACGGCGCGCGCGACTGGTTCGCGCCGCTCATCCCCGGTGGCTGGATGGCCTGGTCGTTTCCGTCGGCCATGTTCTTCCTCACCATCTTCGCGCTGCTGTCGATGATGGCGGTCTGGGAATATGCCTCGCCCGGTGGCAACCCGCGCGTCGGCATCCTGCGCTTCGAGACGACACGGGGCGATCGCCTCTTCGTGTCACTGCTCGGCAGCGCCTTCATTCACCTCGCATGGCTCGGCTTCGTCGGCGGGCAGAACCTGTGGTGGGCGCTCGCGCTCTCCCTGGTCTATGCCGTCGGCGTCTTCCGCTACGTCTGAGGCGAACCGATTTGAGGGGCCGCTAAACCAGCGACCCCTCGAAAGCCAAAGAACCGCATTCGCAAACCTAAGGGAGGGAATTATGCGACGGCATCTTTTGACTACGACGGCAGCTATGCTGCTGGCATTCACCGGCACCGCATTCGCCGGCATGGACGAAGCCAAGAAGTTCCTCGACAGCGAGATCGGCGACATGTCCTCGCTCGACCGCGCGGCCCAGGAAGCCGAAATGCAGTGGTTCGTCGATGCGGCGAAGCCCTTTGCCGGCATGGAAATCAAGGTCGTTTCCGAAACGATCACCACCCATGAATACGAATCGAAGACGCTGGCCAAGGCCTTCTCCGACATCACCGGCATCAAGATCACCCACGACCTGATCGGCGAAGGCGACGTCGTCGAAAAGCTGCAGACGCAGATGCAGTCGGGCGAAAACGTCTATGACGCCTACATCAACGACTCGGATCTGATCGGTACCCATTGGCGCTACCAGCAGGCCCGCAGCCTGACCGACTTCATGGCCAATGAAGGCAAGGACGTCACCAACCCGAACCTCGACATCGACGACTTCATCGGCAAGTCCTTCACGACAGCACCTGACGGCAAGCTCTACCAGCTGCCCGACCAGCAGTTCGCGAACCTCTACTGGTTCCGCTACGACTGGTTCAACGACGAGAAGAACAAGGCGGACTTCAAGGCGAAGTACGGCTACGACCTCGGCGTTCCGGTCAACTGGTCCGCTTACGAAGACATCGCCGAGTTCTTCACCGGCCGCGAAGTCGACGGCAAGAAAGTCTATGGCCACATGGACTACGGCAAGAAGGACCCGTCGCTCGGCTGGCGCTTCACCGACGCCTGGCTGTCGATGGCCGGCAACGGCGACAAGGGCATTCCGAACGGCAAGCCGGTCGACGAATGGGGCATCAAGGTCGACGAGAATTCGCGTCCGGTCGGCTCCTGCGTTGCCCGCGGCGGCGACACCAACGGCCCGGCTGCCGTCTACTCCATCCAGAAGTACCTCGACTGGATGAAGGCCTATGCACCGGCAGCTGCCCAGGGCATGACCTTCTCGGAATCCGGCCCGGTCCCGTCGCAGGGCGAAGTCGCCCAGCAGATGTTCACCTACACGGCGTTCACCGCCGACTTCGTGAAGCCCGGTCTGCCGGTTGTCAACGAGGACGGCACGCCGAAGTGGCGTTTTGCTCCGAGCCCGCATGGCGTCTACTGGAAGGACGGCATGAAGCTCGGTTACCAGGACGCCGGTTCCTGGACGCTTCTGAAGTCCACGCCTGACGATCGCGCCAAGGCCGCCTGGCTCTACGCGCAGTTCGTGACCTCGAAGACCGTCGACGTGAAGAAGAGCCATGTCGGCCTCACCTTCATTCGCCAGTCGACGCTGGACCACAAGAGCTTCACGGACCGCGCTCCGAAGCTCGGCGGTCTGATCGAGTTCTACCGTTCGCCGGCCCGCCTGCAGTGGTCGCCGACCGGTACGAACGTTCCTGACTATCCGAAGCTGGCTCAGCTGTGGTGGCAGGCGATCGGCGATGCATCCTCGGGTGCCAAGACCGCTCAGGAAGCCATGGACTCGCTCTGCGCCGAGCAGGAGAAGGTTCTCTCCCGTCTCGAACGCTCGGGCGTTCAGGGCGACATCGGCCCGAAGCTCGCCGAAGAGCACGATCTCGAGTACTGGAACAAGGACGCCGTATCCAAGGGCAACCTCGCTCCGCAGCTGAAGATCGAGAACGAGAAGGAAAAGCCGCAGACCGTCAACTACGACGATCTGGTCAAGAGCTGGCAGAAGTAACAGGAAGGCCGCCCCAAAGCGGGCGGCCTTTTCTTTTCAGGAGATGCGGCACCGGGGTCGGCAACGGCCCCGGTATTTCTTTGCCGGCTGCCGCGGGACGCCGACCACGCCTACATGTGGGCAAGCCGCAGGCGCCCGGACTTCTCTAACCGGCGCTTGTCGAAGATTGCTCTGATCGCCTGCGTCGAGCCGTCATCCATCCGCACGCTCATGTCCATGTAGAGATGCTCGTCGACGATCGTGATGCGGATGTCGAAAGGCTTGCCGCGATAACGGCTGGCGCCATCCTCGTTCCAGCGACCGATGCCTTCGGCACTCGAACCCTCGACCCGGCCGAGATGGGTCACCGCGAACCATCCGTCCCTGCCCGTCACCTTCAGCACGGGGCCGTTCCGCCGGATCTCGACCGAGCAGCTCTCGCAGTCACCGGCACCGGAGACGACCTGCTGCCATTGCCCCTGGAAGCTCACGCCGCTCGCCCCGGCAACCGCAGGCCAGAGAACGATCAGCAGCGCGAGAAGCACACGACCGGGAGACGAAAAGGCCAATCTGCAAGATTTCATCGACATGATCCCAAACGAACCGTGGCGGAACCGTCGCACCCGGCGCGACGAACCATCGTCGTTTCGCATTGCAGCAACGTTGCATCGTTGCTAGGATCACCTCGTTCTTTGCCATGCCTTGGGTCTTTCTTCGGCAAGACGTGCCCGGTCAGAGCCGTTCGACGGTCAAATCCGGACCTTTTCCGCCCCGATCACCCCTCGACAACTCCCCCCGGAATCCGGAAAGTGTTTTCGTTCCGGCAAGACTTGCGACATTCTGTCTCGACAACCGAAGATAGCGTTTCCCCTGTTGGAGGACGGGGGGGCCGGACTGGTCGATGCAATGGGAGGAGGAACCATGAGCGACGTTTCCAGCATACACCCGGTGGACGAAAGGCTGCCCGTGGGCAGGCTTGCGACCCTCGGGTTACAGCATGTCCTTGTCATGTACGGCGGTGCCGTCGCGGTGCCCTTGATCGTCGGCCGCGCCTTGCAGCTCAGCCCTGAGGACGTCGCTTTTCTGATTTCGGCCGATCTTTTCGTTTGCGGCCTCGTCACCATCATCCAGTCGCTGGGCGTCGGCCGCAGCATCGGCATCCGGCTTCCGGTCATGATGGGCGTTACCTTCGCCTCGGTCGGCCCGATGGTCTCGATGGCAGCCATGACGCCCGGACAGGAGGGTGCCCGGATGATCTTCGGCGCGATCATCGGCGCCGGCCTCGTCGCGCTGCTGCTTGCGCCGGTCATGGGCCGGCTCCTGAGGTTCTTCCCCCCCCTGTGGTCACCGGCACGATCATTCTCGTCATCGGCGTTTCGCTGATGCGCGTCGGCGTGAACTGGATCTTCGGCAACCCCTTCGGCCCGACCGCACCCAAGCTCGTCGATCCAACCCATGCAGAATGGCTGGCGGAGCTCAAGAAGGCCGCAGCCACCGGAGGCCCGGCGGTTCCGGATGGCCTGGTGCTTGGCGCCAGCGTACCAAACCCGCTCTACGCCGAGCCGAGCCACATTGCGCTTGCCGGCTTCGTGCTCCTCTCCATTCTCGTGATTGCCCGCTTCGGCCGCGGATTGATCAGCAACATCGCGGTACTGACCGGCGTCGTCGTCGGCTGCGTCGTCGCCGCAGCACTCGGCATGATGCATTTCGACCGGGTGGCGGATGCCGGCTGGTTTGCCGTCGTCACACCGCTGCGCTTCGGCATGCCGATCTTCGATCCGGTGCTGATCGCCACCATGTCGCTGGTCATGATCGTTGTGATGATCGAATCGACCGGCATGTTCCTGGCACTCGGCGAAATCACCAACCGCGAAGTCTCAAGGCAGCAGTTGACGGCCGGCCTTAGGGTCGATGGTCTCGGCACCATGATCGGCGGCCTGTTCAACACCTTCCCCTATACGAGCTTCTCGCAGAATGTCGGCCTTGTCGGCGTCACCGGCGTCAAGAGCCGCTACGTCTGCGTGATGGGGGGCGTCATCATGATCGCGCTCGGCCTGATCCCCAAGATGGGCGCTCTGGTCGAAGCGGTTCCGACCTTCGTGCTCGGCGGCGCCGGCCTTGTCATGTTCGGCATGGTTGCTGCGACCGGCGTACGCATCCTGTCGAGCGTCGATTTCAAGTCGTCGCGCAACAACCTGTTCGTGGTCGCCGTCTCGGTCGGCTTCGGCCTGATCCCGCTGATCGCGCCGAACTTCCTGATCTGGCTGCCACATGCGATCCACCCGATCATCGAGTCCGGCATCGTGCTTGCTTCGATCTCGGCGGTCGTGCTCAACGCCTTCTTCAACGGTCTCAGCTTCGAAAGCACAGCCAGCGTCAATGCTGCCAAACTTGCCGATAGCCATTGAGCCAACCGCAATCGCGAAACCCCGGCTTTCCCGCGAAAGCCGGGGTTTCGCTTTTCACACGGCAAGATCCCGATACTTCGACCACCAACGAAGCATCCGCCGCCAGCGTCGCGCTAGAACGATGGCAACAATGACGACGCAAGGATGCGACCCCGATGGCCAAGACCAACCTCTCCCTCGAACTCCTGTTGCTGCTGGCGCTCGCAACGCTCTGGGGCGCCTCCTACACCTTCATCAAAATCGGCATCGAGACCATTCCGCCGGTGACGCTGATTGCCGCCCGCACCTTGATCGCCGGCACGCTTCTTCTTGCCGTTCTGCGCTGGCGCGGCCTCAGCCTGCCACGTGACGCGGCAACCTGGCGGCGCTTCCTGTTCCAGGCCTGCCTCAACAGCGTCGTGCCCTTCACGATGATCGCCTGGGCCGAGCAGACGATCGATGCCGGCATCGCCTCGATCCTCAATGCGACGACGCCGATCTTTGCCTTCCTGATGACGGCGCTGATCACCCGCCACGAAGCCGTCACGGCCCGCAAGCTGGTCGGCATCGTTGCCGGCATGACCGGCATCAGCCTGATCATCGGCATGGAGGCCTTCGGCGGTCTCGGCGAACAGTTGCTGCCGCAGCTCGCCGTCGTGCTCGCCACCGTCTGCTACGCGGGCGCCGCCATCTTCGGTCGCGGCTTCAAGGGGCTCGACCCGATGATGCCCGCCGCCGGATCTTTGATTGCAGGCGCTGCGCTGTTGATCCCGGTAAGCCTTGTCGTCGACAGGCCCTGGACGCTGTCACCATCGGCGGAGTCGTTGCTGGCGCTCGTCGGCCTCGCCGTCTTCTCGACCGCCCTTGCCTTTGCCATCTACTTCCGGCTGATTCAGACGCTGGGCTCGGTCGGCGCCACGGCCCAGGCCTATCTGCGCGTGCCGATCGGCGTTGCCATCGGTGCGCTCTTTCTCGGCGAACGGCTGTCCGACACCGCCTGGATCGGCCTTGGCTGCGTCATCGTCGGGGTCGCGGCCATGACCATCCCGGCACGGCGAAGCGCCGCCGCGATCGCCGACCGCCGCTGAGCCCACTCACGGATAAAGAGAAGAGATCGCGCGCCGTCTGGCGCACCGTTGCCGACGCCTCAGTCCTTGCGCTTGCGGCAGTAGAGTTCCAGCCGGTGACGTACGAGGTCATAGCCGAGTTCCGCGGCGATTTCCGCCTGAAGCTGCTCGATCTTGTCGGAGCGGAACTCGATCACCGCGCCGGTGTCGATATCGATCAGGTGGTCATGATGCGGCGCATCGGCAGTCTCGAAGCGAGCAGTCGCACTCTCGAAGGCATGGCGCTGCACCACGCCCTGTTGCTCAAGCGCAGACAACGTCCGGTAGACCGTCGACAGCGAGACGGTGGCGTCGATTTCCTTCGCCCGGCGATGCAGTTCGTTTGCATCCGGATGGTCTTCTGCGGTGGCGAGGATCTTCAGGATTGCGGCACGCTGGCGCGTCACGCGCACGCCGCCATCCCGCAACACGCCTTCCAGTTCTTCGACACGATTCTTGTTCTGTTTCATGGCCGTACACTAGCCAAGGGCACGGCCTTTGAAAATAGCCAGTTGCGAATGCTTCTCATTTGCATTGACTTATGCAAATCATTCCCCTACTCCTGTGAGCATCAACATCTGGGAGTAGAGAATGATCGATCAGACGAGGCGCGCGATCCTGGCGGCAATGACGGCCGTCGCAGCCATTGCGCTCGTTCCAGGCGCCGCTTACGCGCAGGAGAAATTCAAGGCCGTGACGACCTTCACGGTCATTGCCGACATGGCAAAGAATGTCGCAGGCGACGCAGCCATCGTCGAATCAATCACCAAGCCGGGCGCCGAGATCCACAACTACCAGCCGACGCCGCGCGATATCCTGAAGGCGCATGACGCCAAGCTGATCCTCTGGAACGGCCTGAACCTGGAGCGCTGGTTCGAAAAGTTCTTCCAGAACTTCGACGATGTTCCCGGCGTCGTCGTCTCGACCGGCATCGACCCCATGGGCATTGCCGAGGGGCCCTATTCCGGCAAGCCCAATCCGCATGCCTGGATGTCGCCGTCGGCCGCGTTGATCTATGTCGACAATATCCGCGACGCCTTCGTGAAGTACGACCCTGATAATGCCGAAACCTACAAGGCCAACGCAGAGGCCTACAAGCAGAAGATCGAAGCGACCATCGCGCCGATCCGCGCCGAGATCGCCAAGATCCCCGAGGACAAGCGCTGGCTGGTCTCGAGCGAAGGCGCCTTCAGCTACCTGATCCGCGATTTCGGCATGAAGGAACTCTATCTGTGGCCGATCAACGCCGACCAGCAGGGCACCCCGCAGCAGGTCCGCAAGGTGATCGACGCCGTCCGCGCCAATCATATCCCGGTCGTCTTCTCCGAAAGCACGATTTCGCCTGATCCGGCAGAGCAAGTGGCACGCGAGACCGGTGCAAAATACGGCGGCGTGCTTTACGTTGATTCCCTGAGCGAAGCGGACGGCCCGGTTCCAACCTATGTCGACCTGCTGCGCGTCACATCGGAAACCATCGCCAAGGGTCTTGCACAATGAACCTTCAGGTGAAGACGCGCTCCGGCCCGGCACCTACTTCCGGCGAGCAAGGAAGCGGCATCCGCGTTGCCGGCGCCACCGTCACCTACCGCAACGGCCTGCGGGCGCTGCGCGACGCCAGCTTCGAGATCCCGACCGGCACGATCACCGCACTCGTCGGCGTCAACGGCAGCGGCAAGTCGACACTGTTCAAGGCGATCATGGGCTTTGCCCGCCTGTCGCGCGGCGAGATCGCGATCCTCGGTCTTTCCGTACCGGAGGCGCTGAAGAAAAACCTCGTCGCCTATGTGCCCCAGGCCGAAGAAGTCGACTGGAACTTCCCGGTGCTGGTCGAAGACGTGGTCATGATGGGCCGCTATGGCCACATGAACATGCTGCGCATCCCGAAGAAGATCGATCACGAGGCGGTCGAGGCAGCCCTTGCCCGCGTCGGCATGAGCGACTACCGCAAGCGCCAGATCGGCGAACTCTCCGGCGGCCAGAAGAAGCGCGTCTTTCTCGCGCGCGCCCTTGCCCAGGACGGCAAGGTCATCCTGCTCGACGAGCCCTTCACCGGTGTCGACGTCAAGACCGAGGACGCGATCATCCGTCTGCTCATCGGGCTTCGCGACGAGGGCCGGGTCATGCTGGTCTCGACCCACAATCTCGGCAGCGTGCCGGAGTTCTGCGACCGCACCGTGCTTCTGAAAAACACCGTGCTTGCCTACGGCCCGACCGAAACCACCTTCACCCGCGAAAACCTCGAGCTCGCCTTTGGCGGCGTGCTCCGGCACTTCGTGCTCGGCGGTGAAAACCTGCACGACGACGCCGATCCCCGCCAGCTTGCCGTCATCACCGACGACGAGCGTCCGCTCGTCATGTATGGCGACAAGGACCGCATGGTGGCACAGCCGGCAAAGCCCGAAGCGAACACGGAGCCGAACGGCAAATGACCGCCACGCTTCTCGAACCCTTCACCTACGGCTACATGCTCAACGCCATGTGGGTGAGCGCGCTGGTCGGCGGCGTCTGCGCCTTCCTGTCTTCCTATCTGATGCTTAAGGGCTGGTCGCTGATCGGGGACGCACTCTCGCATTCGATCGTGCCCGGCGTTGCCGGCGCCTACATGCTCGGCCTGCCCTTCTCGCTCGGCGCCTTCTTCTCCGGCGCGCTTGCCGCCGGCGCCATGCTCTTCCTCAACCAGCGCACAAGGCTCAAGGAAGACACGATCATCGGCCTCATCTTCACCTCCTTCTTCGGCCTCGGCCTCTTCATGGTGTCGCTGTCGCCGACATCAGTGAACATCCAGACGATCGTGCTCGGCAACATCCTGGCGATCACGCCGGCCGACACGCTGCAGCTGGCGATCATCGGCATCGTCTCGCTGATCATCCTGACGGCCAAGTGGAAGGACCTGATGGTTACCTTCTTCGACGAGAGCCATGCCCGCTCGATCGGCATCCCGACGACCTTCCTCAAGGTCCTGTTCTTCACACTGCTTTCGGCCTGCACGGTCGCGGCGCTGCAGACCGTCGGCGCCTTCCTCGTCATCGCCATGGTGGTGACGCCGGGGGCCACCGCCTATCTGCTGACCGATCGTTTTCCACGGCTGATCCTGATCAGCGTCGCCATCGGCACGCTGACGAGCTTCTTCGGCGCCTATTTCAGCTACTTCCTCGATGGCGCGACCGGCGGCATCATCATCGTGCTGCAGACGCTGATCTTCCTGACGGCCTTCGTCTTTGCCCCGAAACACGGGCTTCTCGCCGCGCGCCGGCGTGGCGCCGAACCGGCGGAGGCTGGCCGATGATCTCGCTCGACATGATGCTTGCCGTGTTCGAATTCGAGTTCATGCGTAACGCGCTTCTGATCTCGGTATTGGTGGCGATCCCAACCGCGATGCTCTCCTGCTTCCTGGTGCTGAAGGGCTGGTCGCTGATGGGCGATGCGATCTCGCACGCCGTCTTTCCCGGCGTGGTGATCTCCTACATCGTCGGCCTGCCGCTCGCCGTCGGCGCCTTTGCCGCCGGCATGTCCTGCGCGCTTCTGACCGGCTATCTCAAGGAGAACAGCCGCATCAAGCAGGATACGGTCATGGGCGTGGTCTTTTCCGGCATGTTCGGTTTCGGCCTGGTGCTCTACACCAAGATCCAGAGCGACGTGCACCTCGATCACATACTCTTCGGCGACATGCTCGGCATTGGTTGGCCCGACATTGTAGAGACCGGCCTGATTGGGCTGGTGGCCGCCGGCATCCTTGCGGTCAAGTGGCGGGATTTCCTGCTGCATGCCTTCGACCCGGCCCAGGCCAAGGCCGTCGGCCTGCCGGTCAACTGGCTGCACTATGGGCTGCTGGCGATCCTGTCGCTGACAATCGTCGGCGCGCTGAAGGCGGTGGGGCTGATCCTCGCCATCGCCATGCTGATCGCGCCGGGCGCCATCGCCTTCCTGATCACCCGGACAATGGGCATGATGCTTATCGTCGCCGTGCTGGTCGCGATGACGGCGTCGTTTACCGGCGTCTACCTGTCCTTCTTCATCGACAGCGCGCCGGCGCCAACCATCGTGCTCCTGATGACCGCGATGTTCCTGATGGCCTTCGGCTGGTCGTCCTGGCGGACCTACCGCAACGAAGCCCGGCGCGTCGCGGCCGAATGAAAAGGAGGCTCCCGTTGCGGGGGCCTCCTTGCCTTTTCCCACTGGCTCGTCTCAGTGGCTCGGATGCAGCGCGTCGTTGAGATACATGCAGGTCAGCATGGTGAAGATATAGGCCTGGATGAGGGCCATCAGCAGTTCCAGCCCGGTCAGCGCCACCGTCATCAGAAGCGGCATGATCGCCGCGAGAATGCCGAGCGCGCCGAAGCCGCTCAGGCCCACGACGAAGCCCGCGAAAACCTTGAGCGTGATGTGGCCGGCGAGCATGACCGCGAACAGACGCACCGAGTGGCTGACCGGGCGCGAGAGGTAGGAGACCACCTCGATCGGGATGATGATCGGCGCCAGGATCAGCGGCACGCCTGAGGGCATGAACAGCCTGAGAAAGCCGAGACCGTGCCGGTAGAGGCCGTAGAGCGTGACCGTCAGGAACACCAGCATCGCCAGTGCGAAGGTGACGGCGATATGGCTCGTCACCGTGAAGGCATAGGGGAACATGCCGATCAGGTTGGCGGTGAGGATGAACATGAACAGCGAGAATACCAGCGGAAAGAAGCGCATGCCCTTCTCGCCGGCATTGTCGCGCAATGTCTTTGCCGCAAACTCATAGAGGATTTCGGCCGCCGACTGCGCCCGATTCGGCACGAGGCCCCGTCTCCTGGTCGACAGGATCAGGAAGAGGCTGGCGATCGCGATCGTCAGCACCATATAGCCGGCCGAGTTGGTAAAGCTGATCTGGTGGCCGCCGACTTCGGCGATCGGGAAGAGCGACTTGATCTCAAATTGTTCGATGGGTCCGGCCATCATCAACCTCGTGCGTTGGTGACGAAACGTCGGCGGCGCGCGCGGGCGGCCACCCGCGCTTCAATATGTTGGGAAAGCGATCGGCGTCCGGGATCGTTCCACGAAACGATGGCTTCGGGCGGGGTGATCGGGCTGCTCGATGAAGGAAATGGTCACGCGGGCGTGCCGCGGGCTACGGGGCTGCATGGTACGATCGTCTCCAATATCTCGGTCGAGATAATGGGGCCGTCCCCAGGCGAAACACCGACGCGGGTCGTCCCGCGTGCGCCTGACCTAGAGGCAATTTGCGCCGGGGTCAAGTCGGCGCCTGGCCGGCGCGCAACCGGTCTCAGCCGTAGCGACGGTGATCCGCAAGCACCTCGTCGATCACCACGCGCTGCTTGGCCTTTTCGCTCGCCGGCGCGCCAGCCATGCCGGCAATTACGATCAGCGCCTTCCACAGCGTCCAGCCGCGGCCCCGCGCCCAGGCGCCGTGATCGTGAGCCATGCCGTCGCGGAAGACCTCGCGGCTTTCGCCATCGAAGAACGTCCAGGCGATCGCCAGATCGCAGGCGGGATCCCCGACGCCGGAGGTTCCGAAGTCGATGACGCCGCTGAGGCTGCCGTTCTCGACCAGCAGGTTGCCCCAGGCGATATCACCGTGAAACCAGACGGGCGCTCCCTCGAAGGGTGCGGCAAGTGCGGCCTCCCAGACCTCTGCTGCCGCCATCGTGTCGACATCGCCCGCAAGCAGCGTAAGCGCCTGGCGCGTCTGCGCGTCGTAGAAGGCGGATGGTCCGCCGCGATGAAAGTTGTGATCGCCGGGCATGGGCCCGCCAGCGGCATCTGCTTGCATCAGCGCGCGCAGGAACCGCGTCAGGTCCTTCGCCACCTGCCCGACATCATCGACCCGCTCCACAGCCAGTGTGTCCCCGGTAAGATATCGATAGACCGACCAGGGCCAGGGAAAACCCTCTCCCGGCACGCCCTTTCCGAGAGGCACCGGAATGGGCAGCGGCAGTTGCGGCGCCAGCAGCGGCAGCCAGCGATGTTCCTTCTCCACCTGCAGAACGTAGTGTTCGGCGCTCGGCAACCGGACGGTCATCCGGTCGCCGAGGCGAAACGTCCTGTTGTCCCAGCCGCCCGGTTCGATCGGCCTTATGTCGAGTTCCGACCATTGCGGAAACTGCGCCGCGAGTAGCCGGCGCACCAGTGCTGCGTCGATCGACGGCGTTGCGGATGTCGGCTCTGTCATGACGGACATGCGCTCCGGTTTGAATGTCTGCGGACGCTAGTTAGGCAGTCACTTCCGGATTTCAACTTTTTAGTTCACGCCGGCGATGCTTCACCGGCGCGTTGTGCCGGGATGCAACAGTCGCCACGCGGTTATCGGTGGTTGCATATTGCCGCCGCGACGGATTTCGAGGATGAAGAAGGCTTGGACATCTTGCTAGCCTGAGATCATGGAAACCCGGCAGACCGACCGCCCTTCGCTGGAGGCTCCGCAACTCATCGCCCATCATCGGGCGAGCGAGGCTGCATGAGCACGGCCAAAGGCAAGACGCCCGCCGGCAAGCCGACCCGAAGCACCGGTCTGCGCTTCTTCATCGTGGCCCTGCTGCTGATCGTCACCGCCATCGTCGCGACGGCCCTGCTCGCCAACGAGCAACGCAATCTGAAGAAGGTTCTGCTCGCACTCGGCCTGCCGACGACCTTTCTCGAAAGAGGGAGACCAGACGAGACGACGGGCACGAAGCGCGAGAGGCGCGTGCCGCCGCGCGTCGTCCTGCCCGCCTGGACCTTCCAGGACCTAGAGACACCGGAGCAGCAGTTCCTGCGCGTCATCCGCAGCGACCCAAAGGCGCTTTGCGACGAGTTGCGCGATGCCGGATTTCGGGAACTCGAATGGAGATCGAGCGCCGGCGAACGGGCCCAGTGGGAATGCTCCTCGCTGATTTCCTTGCCCCGGCCGGGCGAGGACAAACCCTCGTCGATCTTCATCTTCGTCAAGGGCAGCGGCGAGGAGGAGATCTCGTCGTTCCGCGTCAAGCTCAACATCGAGCGCCAGGAGGACAGCCAGGCGGTGACGACGGCAGCAGCGCGGGCGGCATCCGTCTTCCTCGATCACGTGCGCTGGGCGGATGCGGCCAGCGTCACCTTGCAGATCCAGGCGCTGAGGGAATTCGACCTCAAGCGCTTTGGCAGCCGCATCCAGCTCAAGCGTGAATCCGACGAGGAGACACAGCGCTACAATTTCCTCGCCAACCAGTCCGCCCGTGCCCGCCCGAAGAGCATTGCCGAGCAATATTTCGACCGCAGCAAGTGGCTCGCCTATGGCGATGGCAGCCTGCGCAGTTTCGTTCGGGGACCGAGTGCCTGGAACGCCCCGGCCAAGGTGCCGGACGGAACGGGCACGGGCAAAGAGGAATCCGAACCGGCCGCCAGCCCGCCCTGATGATCGCGCCGCCTGTCGCTCGAACCGAAGGACGGTCTAGCGATCGATCCGCGTCGAGAGAATGATCGACGACAGCGTCCGGTCGACGCCGTCGATCTCGCCGATGCGATCGATCAGCAGGTCGAGTTCGCTGATCGACGTCGCGGCAACGACGGCAATCAGGTCGAAGCTGCCGCTGACCGAATGCAGCGTCTGGATTTCCCGGATGGCGCTCAGCTCCGGGGTCACGCGCGAAAGCGCCCGCGGCGCAATGGTGATCAGCACATGCGCCTTGACAAGCCCCTTCTCGTAGCTTTCCGACAGGCGCACGCCATAGCCGGCGATGATGCCTTCGCGCTCCAGCCGCTCGATGCGAGCCTGCACCGTCGTGCGCGACAGGCCGAGCCTTCGGGCAATCGTCGCCGTCGGCATGCGGGCGTTTTCGCTCAAGATGGCGAGGAGCTCGCGATCCTTGTCCGTAATCTGCATTTCGTCGGTCCAGTTGGGCAATCTGCCGAATTTAGATAGGCGATTTAGTCACATCAGCGCTTCAAATCAACAGCCCCTCCCACAACAATAGAGACACAAACAGTTCTCATGCCCTGGGGGAAAGAATGAAGAATATCGTCGTCATCGGAGCAGGCAAGATCGGCTCCACCATCGCTCGCATGCTGGCACACACCGGCGACTACAGCGTCTGCGTCGCCGACCGCGCCGCCGAGCAGTTGGAGCAGGTCGAAAAGCATGCCGCGATCACGACGGCGACCGTCGACATCGGCGACAAGAACGCGCTCGTCGCGCTTCTCTCCGGCAAGTTCGCGGTTCTGAGCGCGGCTCCGTTCCACCTGACGGTCGCCATCGCCGAAGCCGCTGCCGAAGCCGGCATCCACTACCTGGATCTTACCGAAGACGTCGAATCCACCCGCCAGGTCAAGGCGATCGCCGCCAAGGCAAACACCGCCTTCATTCCGCAGTGCGGCCTCGCACCGGGCTTCATCTCGATCGTCGCCAACGACCTCGCCAGCCGCTTCCAGACGCTGGAAAGCGTGCGCATGCGCGTCGGCGCCCTGCCGCAGTACCCGTCGAACGCGCTCAACTACAACCTCACCTGGAGCACCGACGGCGTCATCAACGAATACATCGAGCCCTGCGAAGCGATCGTTGAGAGCAACCTGATCGAAGTGCCGGCCATGGAAGAGCGCGAAGAGTTCTCGCTCGACGGCGTTACCTACGAAGCCTTCAACACCTCGGGCGGCCTCGGCACGCTGTGCGAAACGCTGAAGGGCAAGGTCCGCACGCTGAACTACAAGACGATCCGCTACCCGGGTCACGCCGCCATCATGAAGGCGCTCCTCAACGACCTCGGCCTGCGTCACCGCCGCGAAGTCCTCAAGGACATCTTCGAAAATTCGCTGCCGACCACCACCCAGGACGTCGTCGTGATCTTCGTCACCGTTTCGGGCTTCCGCGACGGTCGCCTGATCCAGGAAACCTACGCCAACAAGGTCTATAGCGGCGTAGTTGCCGGTCGCATGCAGAGCGGCATCCAGATCACCACCGCCGGCAGCATCTGCGCCGTGCTCGATCTGCTTGCCGAAGGCAAGATCGCGCAGAAGGGTTTCGTTCGCCAGGAAGACATCGGCCTCGACACCTTCCTCGCAAACCGCTTCGGCCATTACTACGCCCAGAAGGGCGAGAGCGCGCGCGTCGCCGGCTGAGCCAATCAGTCCTGAAGCGCCGACTTCAATGCCCGGGTTTCGCCCGGGCATTTTTCGTTTCGCCGTAGGACAACGATGCGATGCGCCTATTCGCGGCCGAATTCGTCCTCGATGCGGACGGTGTCGTCGTCGCCGAGATAGGAACCGGTCTGCACCTCGATCAGTTCCAGCGGGATTTTGCCCGGATTGTGCAGCCGGTGCACCGTGCCCTGCGGAATGAACACCGACTCGTTCTCGTGGAGCAGCCGCGTCTCGCCACCCATGGTGATCTCCGCCGTGCCGCGCACGACGACCCAGTGCTCCGCACGGTGATGGTGCTTCTGCAGCGAGATCTTCTTGCCGGGCGTCACGTGTAGGCGTTTCACCGAGAAGCGCTCACCGTCGGACAGTGCGGCCACCGCGCCCCAGGGACGATAGGAGGTCGGATGCACTTCCGTCAGCGCCGCGGTTTTGGGAGAGCGGGCGAGCGCCTTGACGATATGGCCGACGCTCTGGCTGTCATCCAGCCGCCCGACGTAGACGGCGTCCTCGCCGGCAATGACAGCCACGTCTTCCAGCCCCTGGACCGCCAGGTGAATGTCGCGCGACAGAACCAGCGAGTTGCGGGTGTTCGAGACCGTCGCCCTCTCCGTCACGACATTGCCATCGGCGTCCTTGAGCCCGGTCTTCCACACCGCGTCCCAGCTTCCGAGATCCGACCAGGGGAAGGATGACGGCACGACGGTGGCATGCTCGGTCCTTTCGAACACCGCATAATCGACGGAAATATCCGGTGCTGCAGCAAAGCTCTCGCTATGCAGCCGGATGAAGTCGAGATCCCTGTAGGCGCCTTCGACCGCAGCCTTCGTTGCGTCGAAAACCTCCGGCGCAAACTGTTTCAACTCGTCGAGAAAGAGCGTCACCGGCAGCATGAACAGGCCGGAGTTCCAGAGATAGCGCCCGGTCGCGATCATCGCCTCGGCTTTCACCCGATCCGGCTTCTCGACGAAGCGCGCCACCCGGTTCGTGCCTTCGGCCAGTTCGTCGCCGCACTCGATATAGCCGTAGCCGGTTGCCGGTTCAGTCGGGGTGATGCCGAACGTCACCAGCTCTCCCCGCTTGGCGGCCGCCTGCGCTCTCAGGATACAGTCCTCGTAGAGGACGCCGGCGTCGATCTCGTGATCGGAGGCGAGCACCTGCATGATCGCGCCTTCGCCGTAACGGCCAAGCACTGCGAAGGCGGCAGCGGCAAGGGCCGGTGCGGTGTTGCGCGCCACCGGCTCCAGGAGAATGTCGCCGAGCTCGGCCTCGATCGTGCGCGCCTGCTCGGCGACGATGAAGCGAAAGTCGCTGTTGGTGACGACGATCGCCGGCTCGTATCGCGTCCGGTCGCCGACACGCGCGAGCGTCTGCTGGAACAGCGATCGCTCGGAAAGGATCTGCAGGAACTGCTTCGGCGCGGCGGAGCGCGAGAGCGGCCACAGTCGGGTGCCCTTTCCACCGGCCATGATGACAGGAACAATCTTAGACGTCATGCCAGCGGTCTTTCCTCGTGGGCTGCGTGGTCATCGATGAATACAGGATCGACGGTGAAGAATAGCTAAAGTCGCCGATGGGAGCCACCAGCCGCGTTGCAGCGGGAGCGGCCCGGATGAATGCATAAAAAAACCCCGCTCGAAGGCGGGGCTTTGTTTCTGCGCTTCACCCTTCCGGGTGTCCCTTTCAGGCCGGGATGACGGTCTCGCCGAGCTTCGTCAGTTCCGCGACGAACTGCTCCAGACGGGTCTTCTTCTCGTCACCGGCGCCTTCCAGCTCGGCGCGAACCGCGTCGATACGGCTTTCGAGAGCCGTGCGGTCGAGTTCATCGACATGAACGGCGGATTCGGCGAGCAGCGTGCAGCCGGTCGGCAGGATGTCGGCAAAGCCGCCAAACACCGCAAAGCGCTCCGTCTTGCCGTCGGCCAGCTTCACCGTGACCACGCCGGGCTTCACCGTCGTCATCGTCGGCGCGTGATTGGCCATCACGGTCATCTCGCCCTCGGTCGCCGGAATGACGACTTCCGTCACCTTTTCGGAGACGAGCAGGCGCTCGGGGGAAACAAGCTCAAAGTTGAAATCGGCCATGACCATTCACTTCTTGTGGGCGCGCCACCTGAGAGGCGGCTGTGCATGTCTTCCCTATCCTTGCGAAAGGACAGGATGAAAGCCTCGGCGCTTGTGCAGCGCCGAGGCTTAACAGTGCTATCAAGCGGCTTCAGCAGCCAGCTTCTTGGCCTTTTCAATCGCTTCTTCGATCGAGCCAACCATGTAGAAGGCAGCTTCCGGCAGATGGTCGTACTCGCCGTTGACCAAGCCCTTGAAGCCCTTGATCGTGTCTTCGAGCGCAACGAGCTTGCCCGGCGAACCGGTGAAGACTTCGGCGACGAAGAACGGCTGCGACAGGAAGCGTTCGATCTTACGAGCGCGGGCAACGGCCAGCTTGTCTTCTTCAGACAGTTCGTCCATGCCCAGGATGGCGATGATGTCCTGGAGAGCCTTGTAGCGCTGCAGGGTCGTCTGCACCTTACGCGACACTTCGTAGTGCTCTTCGCCGACGATCATCGGGTCGAGCATGCGCGAGGTCGAGTCGAGCGGGTCAACGGCCGGGTAGATACCCTTTTCGGCGATCGAGCGCGACAGAACGGTCGTTGCGTCCAGGTGGGCGAACGAGGTTGCCGGCGCCGGGTCGGTCAAGTCGTCGGCCGGAACGTAGATGGCCTGAACCGAGGTGATCGAGCCCTTGGTCGTGGTGGTGATGCGTTCCTGCATCTGACCCATGTCGGTCGCCAGCGTCGGCTGGTAACCCACGGCCGACGGGATACGGCCGAGCAGAGCCGACACTTCGGAGCCTGCCTGGGTGAAGCGGAAGATGTTGTCGACGAAGAACAGAACGTCCTGGCCCTTGTCGCGGAAGTCTTCAGCGATCGTCAGACCGGTCAGAGCGACGCGAGCGCGGGCGCCCGGCGGTTCGTTCATCTGGCCGTATACGAGGGCAGCCTTGGAGCCTGCACCGCCGCCGTGCTTGTTAACGCCGGACTCGATCATTTCGTGGTAGAGGTCGTTGCCTTCGCGGGTACGTTCACCCACGCCTGCGAACACCGAGTAACCACCGTGCGCCTTGGCGACGTTGTTGATCAGTTCCATGATGAGAACGGTCTTGCCGACGCCTGCACCGCCGAAGAGGCCGATCTTGCCGCCCTTTGCGTAAGGAGCGAGAAGGTCGACGACCTTGATGCCGGTGACGAGGATCTGCGCTTCCGTCGACTGCTCGACGTAGGACGGCGCTTCCTGGTGGATGGCGCGCTTGCCGGAGGTGACGAGCGGACCGGCTTCGTCAACCGGCTCGCCGATGACGTTCATGATACGGCCGAGCGTTTCGTCGCCAACCGGAACCGTGATCGGTGCGCCGGTGTCGGTAACCGACTGGCCGCGCACCAGACCTTCGGTCGAGTCCATGGCGATCGTGCGAACGGAGTTTTCACCGAGGTGCTGTGCGACTTCGAGAACGAGGCGGTTACCGTTGTTGTCGGTCTCCAGCGCGTTCAGGATCTGCGGAAGCTGGCCTTCATCGAACGCGACGTCGACGACGGCGCCGATGACCTGCGTTACGCGACCGACAGCGCCGGTTGCGGCTGCTGCTGCGGTCTTGGCGGAAGCTGCCTTCCTCGGTGCAGCAGGCTTCTTCTCCGCTGCGGTTTCTTTCGGGGTAGCTGCCTTAGCCATAATCCTTACCCTCTTCTCGTGACCTTAGAGCGCTTCCGCGCCCGAGATGATTTCAATGAGTTCCTTGGTGATCTGAGCCTGGCGCTGACGGTTGTAGTTCAGCGTCAGCTTGTTGATCATCTCACCAGCATTGCGCGTCGCGTTATCCATCGCGCTCATCTTGGCACCCATTTCGCCTGCGACGTTCTCGAGCAAGGCCCGGAAGATCTGCACCGAAATGTTGCGCGGAATGAGATCGCTGAGGATCGCGCCCGCGTCCGGCTCATATTCGTAGACAGCCGAAGCATCCGATGCTTCCGCTGCGACCGGGCCGGCCGAAGCGGGGATCAGCTGCTGAGCCGTCGGAATCTGGGCGATAACGGACTTGAACTCAGAATAGAACAGCGTGCAGACATCGAACTCGCCCTTTTCGAAGAGCGCGATGACCTTGTGGCCAATCTGGTCGGCGTTTTCAAAGCCGATCTTCTTGACCTCACGCAGGTCGACACGATCGATGATCAGCGACGCGTATTCGCGGCGCAGAATATCGAAGCCCTTCTTGCCGACGCAGATGATCTTGACCGTCTTGCCGGCTGCAAGCAGCTTGCGAACGTGGTCGCGGGCATGACGGGCGATCTGCGAGTTGAAGCCGCCGCAAAGGCCGCGTTCAGCCGTGCAGACGACCAGAAGGTGCGTATCGTCCTTGCCGGTTCCGGTCATCAGCGCAGGCGCGCTGTCGTCCGCGCCAACCGCCTGGGCGATGTTGGCGAGAACGGCAGCCATACGCTGCGAGTAAGGCCGGGCGGCCTCAGCCGCCTCCTGCGCACGCCGAAGCTTCGCCGCGGCGACCATTTTCATCGCCTTGGTGATCTTCTGCGTCGCCTTGACGGAGGCGATCCGGTTCTTCAGATCCTTAAGTGAAGGCATCCGTTATCCGTCCTAACTGAAATCCGCTCAGGCGAAAGACTTGGCGAAGCTGTCGATTGCAGCCTTCAGCTTGCCCTTGACGTCGTCGGAGATCGCCTTGTCCTTGCGGATGGTTTCCAGGATGTCCTTGCCTTCCGAACGCATGTACGAAAGCAGGCCCTGCTCGAACTTGCCGACCTGGTTGACCGGCAGCTTGTCGAGGTAACCGTTGACACCTGCGAAGATGACAGCGACCTGCTCTTCCGTCTTCAGCGGCGAGAACTGCGGCTGCTTCAGGAGTTCGGTCAAGCGGGCACCGCGGTTCAGCAGGCGCTGCGTAGCGGCATCGAGGTCCGAGCCGAACTGTGCGAAGGCGGCCATTTCGCGATACTGGGCGAGTTCGCCCTTGATCGAGCCGGCAACCTGCTTCATCGCCTTGATCTGCGCGGCCGAGCCAACGCGGGAAACCGACAGGCCGACGTTAACGGCCGGACGGATGCCCTGGTAGAACAGGTCGGTTTCAAGGAAGATCTGGCCGTCGGTGATCGAGATCACGTTGGTCGGGATGAACGCCGAAACGTCGTTGCCCTGCGTTTCGATGACCGGCAGAGCCGTCAGCGAGCCAGCGCCCATGTCGTCGTTCAGCTTTGCAGCGCGCTCGAGCAGGCGGGAGTGCAGGTAGAAAACGTCGCCCGGGTAAGCTTCGCGGCCCGGCGGGCGGCGCAGCAGCAGCGACATCTGACGGTAGGCAACGGCCTGCTTGGACAGGTCGTCGTAGCCGATGAGAGCGTGCTTGCCGTTGTCACGGAAGTATTCGCCCATCGCGCAGCCGGCGAACGGTGCGAGGTACTGCATCGGAGCCGGATCGGAAGCCGTTGCAGCAACGATGATCGAGTACTGCAGGGCGCCGCGCTCTTCCAGAACCTTCACGAACTGGGCAACCGTCGAACGCTTCTGGCCGATTGCGACGTAGACGCAATACAGCTTGTCACCATCCGGACCATTGTCGTGAATGGCCTTCTGGTTGAGGATCGTGTCGAGGATGATCGCGGTCTTGCCGGTCTGGCGGTCGCCGATGACGAGTTCGCGCTGGCCACGGCCAACCGGGATCAGAGCGTCGATGGCCTTGAGGCCGGTCGACATCGGCTCATGAACCGACTTGCGCGGAATGATGCCCGGAGCCTTGACGTCAACGCGTGCGCGCTGCTTGGCGTTGATCGGGCCCTTGCCGTCGATCGGGTTGCCGAGCGCGTCGACGACGCGGCCGAGCAGCTCCGGACCAACCGGAACGTCCACGATGGCGCCAGTCCGCTTGACGGTGTCGCCTTCCTTGATGTCACGGTCCGAACCGAAAATAACGACACCGACGTTGTCGGCTTCGAGGTTCAGCGCCATGCCGCGAATTCCACCCGGGAATTCGACCATTTCGCCTGCCTGGACATTGTCGAGGCCGTAGACGCGGGCAATACCGTCACCGACGGAAAGCACCTGACCGACTTCGGAGACTTCTGCTTCCTGGCCGAAATTTTTGATCTGATCTTTAAGAATTGCGGAAATTTCCGCGGCGCGGATATCCATCAGCCGACCTCTTTCAGTGCAAGCTTAAGGCTAGAGAGTTTGGTGCGAAGGGAAGTGTCAATCTGGCGGGACCCGACCTTGACGATCAGACCTCCAAGAATAGACGGGTCGACGGTGACGTTGACCGCCACGTCTTTGCCGGTGACGCTCTTCAGCGTCGCCTTCAATTCAGTTTCCTGCGCTGCGGAGAGCGCATGGGCCGACGTGACGTCGGCGGAAATTTCGCCACGATGGCGCGCGGCGATCAGGCGGAACGCCTTGATCATGCCCGGCAGCGCAAAGAGGCGGCGATTGCGGGCAACGACCTTGAGGAAGTTGCCGACGAGCCCGGAGATGCCAGCTTTCGCTGCAACAGCCGAAATGGCCTTGAACTGGTCGTCTGCAGAAAAGACCGGGCTGGCGATCAGCCGCTTCAGATCGTCGCTACCGTCGATCAGGGTCTGGACGCGGGTGAGATCCGCACCGACTGCCTCGACCGAACCGGCGCTGAGCGCGAGTTCAAAAAGCGAGGACGCATATCTTTCTGCAACACCGGAAATAAGCTGGGATGTGTCTGCCACGGGCACAAGCTTCTCTCAATTTCATCCAAGAACGGTGCTGGCGGTGGGCCGTCAACTTAAGCTCTTGAATTTGCTGCAATAATTTGCAGGATATCGAGGCCTGGCGACCCACTTCCCCCGCAATTCGCGGTTCGTCTAGCATAGGATGTTTGGACTCGCAACACGCGAACGGCAGGAATGCGGCATAAGTCGGCCACCTTTGGCCGAATTTTGCCGTAAATTCGGTCCTGCGCTGTGAATCGCGGGGATGCCCGCAATCGCGATCAGATCATGCCGAAGACATAGCCGAGCGGAAGGATGGCGAGCGCCGCCTGAACGATGAGCGCCGCCCAGTTGTAGAGCGTGCTGCCATTGTCGCTCATCATAGAGAGGATTCGGCCGAAGGCGGCGAGCGCAAAGGCAGCCCCGACAGCCAGATAAACCATCGGCTGGGCGAGCAGAATGGCAGCAAGTCCGAGTCCCAGATGCATGCCGCCCATGGTCGAGCGCGCCTCGGCAAGGCCGCCGCGCCGTCCCTCGGCAATGCCGATGCCGGCCAAGCGAAAGGTCAGCCGCGGAGCAAACAGCATGACGACGCCGATCAGCGCTGCCGCCGCCGCCGCACAGAAGGCGAGGAACTCGCCGGTTTCCGTCGGAATATAAAACTCCATGCCCGTTCCCGCAGATGAGCCCGTTGTCATGCCGCTCCGTCGTCGGCCGGAGCGATGCGTCCCTGACCTCTAGCGCATGTCGTCCCGGTTGTGAATCGCCCACGGCCTCTTCAATGCGGCGATCACAGGAAACTTGAACTACAGGAAGCTTTGGGGATCGATGTCGAGCTGGACGCTGATCGAGCCGCGCTCCTTGGGGCCGGCGGCGATCATCGCCTTGACGAAGGCCTGCATGTCGCTGTTGCGCCGGCCATGCACCAGCAGCCGGAAGCGATGCCGCCCGCGCACCAGCGCCAGCGGCGCCTCGGCTGGACCGAGGATGGAAATGCCATCCGTCCTTGGCGCTGCCATTCGCAAGCCCCGAGCATGGCCCTCGGCATCCTGCCGGGTGTCGGCCGAAACGATCAGCGAAGCGAGCCGGCCGAACGGCGGCAGCAGCGCCTTTTCGCGCTCGGCGATCTCACGATCGTAGAAGGCGTCGGCATCGCCCGACACGATCGCCTGCATCACCGGATGCTGCGGCTGATAGGTCTGCAGCAACCCAAGGCTCTTGAGACCCGTTCGGCCCGCACGGCCGGTCACCTGCGAGAGCAGCTGGAAGGTCCGCTCCGCCGCACGCGGATCGCCGTTCGCAAGTCCCAGATCCGCATCGACGATGCCGACCAGTGTCATCAGCGGAAAGTTATGGCCCTTGGCGACGAGTTGCGTGCCGATGACGATATCGGCCTCGCCACGCGTGATGGCTTCAAGCTCCAGCCTCAGCCGTTTGACGCCCATCAGGTCGGAAGAAAGCACGATCGTGCGCGCCTCGGGAAAATGCCGCTCCACCTCTTCGGCAATGCGTTCGACCCCCGGCCCGCAGGCGACCAGATGATCGAGCGTGCCGCATTCCGGGCAGGCTTCCGGCGTGCGCTCTGAATAGCCGCACTGGTGGCACTGGATCTGCCCGCGGAAGCGATGCTCGACCAGCCAGCTCGAACAATCCGGGCACTGGAAGCGATGGCCGCAGACGCGGCACAGCGTCAGCGGCGCATAGCCGCGACGATTGAGGAACAGCAGCGCCTGTTCGCCACGCTCGATCGCCTTGCCGACCTGGTTCAAGAGCACCGGCGAGAGAAACCCGCCGCGTGCCGGCGGATGCTGGCGCATGTCGACAACGCCGAGCCGCGGCAGCGCCGCATCACCGAAACGGGTCGGCAGGTGGATCGGTTTGTAACGGCCGACGTCACCGTTGACCCGGCTTTCGAGCGACGGCGTCGCCGAGACGAGCACGACGGGAAAACCGGTGATGCGACCACGAACGACCGCCATGTCGCGCGCATTGTAGAAGACGCGGTCTTCCTGCTTGTAGGCAGGGTCGTGCTCTTCGTCGACGATGATGAGACCCAGTTCCTCGAAGGGCAGGAACAGCGCCGAACGGGCGCCGGCAACGACACGGACCGTGCCGGTCGTCACCTGGCGCCAGACCTTTTCACGGGTGCGGGGGGCCAAGTCCGAATGCCACTCGGCGGGCTTGGCGCCGAAACGATCCTGGAAGCGTTCGAGGAAGCTCGACGTCAGCGCGATTTCGGGAAGCAGGATCAGCACCTGCTTGCCCGCCCGAAGCGTCGCGGCGATCGCCTCGAAATAGACCTCGGTCTTGCCGGATCCGGTGATGCCGTCGATCAGCGACACCGAGAAACCGCCCTCCTCGACCGCTGCCAGCAGATCGGCAGCTGCATCCTTCTGCGGGCCTTCGAGCCGGGGGGCGATAAAATCGGGATCCGGCAGGGCGACGACCGGCGGCGGCGCCATGAAGACGGTCTCGAAGACGCCTTGCTGGGTCAGCCCTTCGATGACGCTCGAAGATGTGCCGGCGGCATGCGCCAGCCCCGAGCGTGTCCATGAAAAGCCGTCGCTGGCGGCAGCGATCACCCGTTCGCGCGCCGCCGTCATGCGCTCCGGTCGCATCTCGGTGAGACGCAGCGCCTCCACCATCGGTTCCGGATCGAACGCGGCGGGTGCGCGAAGCGCCATGCGCGCGACCAGCCCCGGCGGCGTGACGGTATAGGCGGCCACCCAATCGAGAAAGGTCCGCATGTCGCGCGTTAGCGGCGGGCAGTCGAAAGCCTTCTCGATCGTCTTGAGTTTCTTGGCGTCGACGCTCCCGTCATCGTCGCCATCCCAGACCACGCCGACGACGAGGCGGGGGCCGAGCGGCACCTGCACGATCGAGCCCGGCTCGACCGACATGCCGTCGGGAACCGCATAGGAATAGGCTTTCGGCGCCGGCATGGGCACCAGGACCGGCACGACGCGACGGGCCGAAACGGGCCCGAGCAAATCGCCGAATAAATCGGTTGAATCGCGAGTCATTTTGCCGTGACCTTGCCACGTGTTTCGGTTAAAGAAAACTGCGCTGCGAACCGCAGCCTTGCAGGCCGCAGGGTTTGTCACGGTTCCACCAGAGTTTCAACGCGCGCGATCTCTGCCAACGGAATTCCTCCCCGGTAGATATGCGCCGAACGGCAATCGTGCCCCAAGGGAGTGACCCCATGAAATTTTTCGTTGATACCGCCGACGTCAAGGAAATCCGCGAGCTGAACGATCTCGGCCTTCTCGATGGCGTCACCACCAACCCGTCGCTGATCCTGAAGTCGGGCCGTGACATCACGGAAGTCACGAAGGAAATTTGCTCGATCGTCGAAGGTCCGGTTTCGGCTGAAGTGACCGCGACCGAATATGCCGAGATGATGAAGGAAGCGGCCGTTCTCGCGAAGATCGCCGACAACATCTGCATCAAGCTGCCGCTGACGCTCGACGGCCTGAAGGCCTGCAAGGCGCTGACCTCGGACGGCCACGAGACCAACGTGACCCTGTGCTTCTCGGCCAACCAGGCACTGCTTGCCGCAAAGGCCGGCGCCACCTTCATCTCGCCATTCGTCGGCCGCCTCGACGACATCGCCTTCGACGGCATGGACCTGATCCGCGAGATCCGCCACATCTACGACAACTACGGCTACGAGACCGAAATCCTCGCGGCCTCGATCCGCACGGTCAACCACGTCAAGGAAGCCGCCCTCATCGGCGCCGACGTCGTCACCGCGCCGCCGGCAACGCTGAAGGCGCTGGTCAAGCACCCGCTGACCGACAAGGGCCTCGAAACCTTCCTGGCCGACTGGGCCAAGACCGGCCAGAAGATCGCCTGATTGTTTCGGGAATGAACAAGAAAACCCCGCAGCGATG
The DNA here is from genome assembly GCF_016919405.1 of Ensifer sp. PDNC004. Lineage (NCBI taxonomy): Bacteria > Pseudomonadati > Pseudomonadota > Alphaproteobacteria > Hyphomicrobiales > Rhizobiaceae > Ensifer > Ensifer sp. PDNC004. The sequence goes on along the minus strand of NZ_CP070353.1, from coordinate 3,216,052 downwards.
CGGGGTTTTTTGTTGCCTACTCGTCGTCCATCAGCCCTGTCAGCCGCATGCCGTCGATCCAGGTGGCGCTGTCCTTGCGGATCACCCGGCGCGGACGGATACCTGAGCGCTGGCGCACTTCTTCCGCCAGTCTTTCCGAATGGGTGACGATCCAAATCTGGCTCTCCCTGGAAGCGCTGGCGATCATGTCGGCAAGCGCCGGCAGCATGTCCGGGTGCAGGCTCGTCTCCGGCTCGTTGAGCGCGATGAAGCGCGGACGCCGGTAGGAGAGCAGAGCGGCGGCGAGCGCCAGGAAGCGCATCTGGCCGTCGGAAAGCTCACGCGGCGAAAACGGCCGGCTGGGAAAATCCGGAAAGACCAGCGAGAATTCGGCGAACTGGCCGGGTTCGGGAACATCGAGGTAAGCGCCGCCGAACGCATCGGCGATCGCCCGGTCGAGGTCGACCGTGTCTTCGCGCGTGTGGCGGAGCGTCGCAAAGACCGCCGCCATATTGACGCCGGTCTCGTCGAGCAGCGGCGCGGTCACCGCAAGGCAGGGCAACCGCAGCGGCGAATCGCGGTCGGTGCGGAAGCCGTGAAAGAAGCGCCACTGTTCGACTGCACGGCGGAAAGTGCCGACCTCCGGGTAGTGGCCGGCGTCGCCGAGCAGCGAGATCGCGGTCTCGGACGTCAACGCCTGCTCCGGATAATCCTCCATCCGCCCGCGTTCGCCGCGCACGAAGATACCGGGCCCGGATCGTTTCATCATCGTCACCGGACGGCGGCCGGTTTCGACCGTCAGTTCCTCTTCCTTGACTTGCGGCTCATAGGCGAACCCGGCCGCAGCCTTCGGCGGACGCAGCCCGGCCTCGATGCGGTAGCGGAAGGTGATCGCCCGTTCCTCGTCCAGAAGCTCGGTTTCGAGCCTTATGCGCGCCGGCTTGTCGGCACGCCGACGGCCGCTCCAGAGCGCCGAGGACATGCCGCCCTCCTCGGCAATCTCACGCGCCAGCGTGCCGCGCGTGGCGGCTTGCACGAGTTGAAGCGCGCGATAGAGATTGGACTTTCCGACGCCGTTTTCGCCGATGAACAGGTTGACCCCGGTCAGATCCATGCGGATCGACTTCAGCGAACGGTAGTTTTCGGCGAACATGGATTGAAGCTGCATGGCTCAAGACCTAGCCGATCCGCCGCGCGGGGTGAAGCCCGATGGCGTTTGCGTGGACCACGACGGTCGCTAGAGCGCGGCCGCCGTTTGCAGCCTGGGCCTGAACGCCGCGTCGGCATCCATCGCCAGATCGAAGACAGTGTGCCGTTCGAGCGCCTTCGTCACCTCGCCCGCTTCGCCCTCCAGCGCCTCCGGCGGAATGAGGTTGCCGATGCGAAAGTCGAAGAGATCGCCCTTCTTGTTCAGCAGCTCGTGGAACACGGTCATGTCGCGCAGCTCGGTCGACCATTTGGCGAACCAGTAGAACAGGCCGGAATTGCGGGCGCTCATATGCACCGGCAGGATCGGCAGCCCGTATTTACGCGCAAAGCCCACGGCCGACGTCTTCCATGGCCGTTCGTTGAGGCAACCATCGGCCCAATAGGCGATGCGCCCGGAAGGAAAGAGCACGGTCGCCTTGCCCTCGCCGATCGCCCGGTTTGTGACCTGCAGCGTCTCGCGCGCCTTCAGCTTGCTCTTGTGTTCCTCACGCCATTCGACTGGTATGACCATCTCGACGAAACGCGGATTGACGCGGATCGCATCGCGATTGGCGAAGAACATCATGTCCGGCCGCCGGCTCTTCAAGAGGTCGAAGACTGCGATCCCATCGGCAATGCCGGTCGGGTGGTTGCTGACGAGCAGGAAGCCACCTTTCTGCGGAATGCGCTCGGCGCGATCGACCCGCACCTCCAGCGACAACAGCGAGCTCAGATGCTCGAAGGCCTGGAATCCCGGCATGTTGGCGACCGCATCGGCAAACTCGTGCGCCTTGCGATAATTCAGCAGCGTATAGAGAAAAGGCCGCATCAGCGGCCAGAGCGGGCTCTTGACGATCCGCTGACCGCGTTCGGCAATCAGGGTGTCGACGATGTGGCCAGGCTGCCCCTGGGAGACCAGGGCGATCACTTCAGCAAAATGCGCGATTCCGTTCACTGAATCCCGTCCCGCCATAGTCCGATCCGTTTGTTTGCGGCTGACCATCGCAATTCTATATGATCGAAGAATGACAAATTCCAAGGGTGCATTAGCAAAAACCTAAGACGCGTCAGGGCATTGTCGCGGGCGGACCATCAATGGAAAGCGACAATGAACGAGCTCCTCGTCATCGGCCATCCGGAGCTTCTTGCCGAGCGTCAGCGCTGGCTTGACGGGCTCATGCGGGAGCGCCGCCTCTCCGACAACACCGTCGAGGCCTATGAGCGCGACACCCGGCAATTCCTGACGTTTCTCACCGGCCATCTCGCCGGGCCGCCGCGGCTTTCCGACATCCGTACACTGAGGCCGGCCGACCTGCGCGGCTTCCTCGCCCAGCGTCGCAAGGGCGGCGCCGGCGCCCGCACGCTCGGCCGCGGGCTGGCCGGGCTTCGCTCCTTCCTGCGCTATCTCGAACGCAACGGCCTTGCCAATGCGGCCGGTGCGGCCGCGGTGCGCTCGCCCAAACAGCCTAAATCCCTGCCGAAGCCGCTCACCGATCGCGACGCGCTGACTGTCGTAACGTCGCAGGCGCAGCTTGCCGAGGAGCCTTGGATCGCCGCACGCAACGCAGCGGTGCTGACCTTGCTTTATGGCTGCGGCCTGCGCATTTCCGAGGCGCTCGGCCTCACGCCGTCGGAATTTTCCAGCGCACCCACGTCGCTGCGCATCGTCGGCAAGGGCGACAAGACCCGGATCGTGCCGCTGATCGAAGCGGCGCGTGCGGCGGTCGCCACCTACTTGAAGCTCTGCCCCTACCCGATCGCCGCGGATGAGCCGTTGTTCCTCGGCGCGCGCGGTGCCAAGCTGCAGCCGGCGATCATCCAGCGCGAAATGCAGAAGCTGCGCGGCGCGCTCGGGCTGCCCGAGACCGCAACGCCACATGCGCTGCGCCACTCCTTCGCCACGCATCTGCTGGCCGGCGGCGGCGATCTCAGGACCATTCAGGAACTGCTCGGCCATGCCAGCCTGTCGACCACCCAGGTCTATACCGGCGTCGATTCGGCGCGGCTTCTGGAGATCTACGACCGCGCCCACCCGCGCGCCTGATTTTCGGCGAAAGGGCGGATTAACCATGCCCGTTAAGGAAGCCGTGACCGGCCCGGGCCTAGGGTCGGTTATCGACCATGCGACTGTCAGGGAAGAACGATGACCGCCTTTGCGAGACCTCAGCAAAACCTGCCGCGGCACCTGCTTGCGCGGCTCGCCGACGGGGCACTTTGGCTGGTCGCCCTGCTGCATGTCCTGCTCGCCGCCTGCCTCATCGTCGCTCTCGTCTTTGTCGCTGAGGCCGATGCCGCGGAGGTGGAATGCGGCGGCACGAATGTTCTGACCGCGCTTGCAAAATCCGACCCGACGAAACTGGCTGCGCTCGAAGCGGAAGCCGCCGCGATCCCGAACAGCAAGGGCATCTTCTGGAAGATCGAGAAGGACGGTGTCGCGCCGTCCTGGCTGCTCGGCACGATGCATGTCACCGATCCGCGCGTGCTGGCCCTGCCGACCGAGGCGCCCGCCGCCTTCGAGGCAGCCTCGACCGTCATCGTCGAATCGGACGAGATCATCGACGAGAAGAAGTCGGCCGCCGCGATCCTGATGCGGCCCGATCTCACCATGCTTCCGGACAACAAGACGATCGCCGACTTCCTGAAGCCCGGCGACCGCGAACAGCTCGAAACGGGCCTCAAGGCACGCGGCATTCCGTTGCCCCTGGTTTCGCGCATGAAGCCCTGGATGATCGCGAGCTTCGTCGCGCTGCCCGCCTGCGAAATGAGCCGCAAGGCCGCGGGCGCCTCCTTCCTCGACAAGAAGATCGCCGAGGATGCGGTCAGTCAGGGCAAGACGCTGAAGGGCCTGGAAACGCTGGTCGAACAGCTCGCCGCCATGGACTCGCTGCCGACCGAACTGCACCTGCGCGCCCTCATCGAGACGCTCGCGCTCGGCAAGACCATCGACGACGTCTTCGCGACGATGACCGATCTCTATCTCTCCGGCGACACCGGCATGATCATGCCGATGATGAAAGCCGTGTCGGACAAGAGCGCCGAGGATTTCGGCTATGCCGACTTCGAGCAGCGCATCATCGTCGACCGCAACAAAACCATGGCGACGCGCGCCCAACCGATCCTGAAGGACGGTGGCGCCTTCATGGCCGTCGGCGCACTGCACCTGCCGGGCAAGGAAGGCCTGGTTGAGCTGCTGCGCGGCCAGGGCTTTACGGTCACGCGTGCCAACTGACGGGTAGGCCGGCAACGGACGCCGCCGGCACATTGCCCCCGCCTCAGCCCTGCGCACCGGCGCGCGAAACGACCTCGGCTGCGCCTGCGGTTGCACCATCGCCCTCGATCCGCGACAGGCCGCGATAGCCCCAGAACGCAGCGCCAAGGATCAGGACACCAGCGGCGAGCGCAATGGTGAAGCCGGCCTGAACGCCGAAGCGTGCGACCACGCCCCCTGACACCGCGGCACCCGCCGCAACCCCGATCCCGAGGCCAGTGGTCAACCAGGTCAGCCCTTCCGTCAGCTTCGACGGCGGCACGGCGGTTTCGCCGATGCTCAAGGCGACGATCATCGTCGGCGCAAAGAACACGCCCGAAATGAACATCATCGTCGCAAGGCTGCCGATCCCGCCGGCAAGGAGTAGCGGCAATGTGGTAGCGGCCGTCATGCCCGCCCCGATCAGGAACAGCTTCGCCAAAGACAGGCCGATCCTGGTTGCGCCGAACGCCAGGCCGGCGATGCAGGAACCGAGCGCATAGAGGGAGAGCACGAGGCTCGCTGCCGCCGGCCGCCCTTCGGCCTCGGCAAAGGCGACGCTGACCACGTCGATCGTGCCGACGATCACGCCCATGCCGGCAAGCGCGACGATCAGGACGCGCAGCGCGGGGTAGCGAAGGACCGAACCCGGCGCCATCGTCTCCGCAGGCTTGACCGGTGGCTCGGTGCCCTTCTGCAGCACGAAAGCGGTGACCCCGATAGCGAGGCACGCAGCGGCGGCCAGCGGCCCGGCCTCGGGAAACAGGCCGACGCCTAAGCCCACTGCGATAGGCGGGCCGACGATGAAGCAGATCTCGTCGAAGACCGATTCGAGCGAAAAGGCGGTCTTGAGCTCCGGGCGACCGCGATAGAGCTCGGTCCATCGCGCCCGGGTCATCGCCGACATGCTCGGCGTGCACCCGGCAATTACTGCAAAGACGAAGAGCGTCCAGTCCGGCGCCCGCCAATGGGTCGAGGCGAGGAGGGCCGACGTGCCGAGAAGGCTGAGCGCTGCGGCAACCGGCAGCACCCGGCTCTGGCCGAAGCGGTCGACGAGCCGGGAAACCTGCGGCGCCAGCAGTGCCGAGGCCAGCGTGAAGGCGGCGGCCACACCGCCGGCCAGGCCATAGCTGCCGCGGGACTGGGCCAGCATGGTGATGATGCCGATGCCCATCATCGACAGCGGCAGGCGTGACACCAATCCCGCCAGGGTGAAGCCCACCGTGCCTTTGGCGGCAAAGATCTGTGCGTAGGGATTGGCCATGGAAGCTCCTGCAATGGGTGTTTTAGCGCCGTCGCATTAACATACGCAGCGTATGCAAGTGATATTGACATACGTCACGCATGTCAATTAGCATACGCACCGTATGCAAAAGGAGTTGCCGATGACGAGGCGCGCGCGCAGCGACATGATCGCGGAAACGAGAGCAAAGCTGATCGCCGCTGCCCGGGAAGCGTTCACCCGAAGCGGCTACGCGGAGACGTCGATGGACGATTTCACCGCCGCCGCCGGGCTCACGCGCGGCGCGCTCTATCATCACTTCGGCGACAAGAAGGGCCTGCTGCGTGCGGTCGTGGAGACCCTGGACGGCGAAATGGATACACGGCTCGACGCAGCCTCCGCGACCCCGGACCGGTGGGACGGGTTCGTGCGCCGCTGCAGGCTCTATCTGGAGATGGCGCTCGACCCGGAAATCCGACAGATCGTCTTGAAGGATGCCCCGGCCGTACTCGGCGCAAGCATGCTGGAACCGAGCCGGCGCCAATGCCTCGCATCGCTTGCCGCCAGGCTTTCGGCGATGATGGCCGCGGGCGTCGTGCGGAAAGGAGACGCCGAGACATTGGCGCGGCTGATCAATGGCGCGCTCACCGACGCGGCGCTCTGGATTGCCGAGGCGGACGACCCGGCCCTGCGCCTCACCAGCGCACGCAACAATCTCGACCTGCTCTTGTCCGGGCTGAGAACCGAAGGCCGGGCTTAGGGGCCCGCCACCCGCGAAAGAAGTGTCGGAACGATCGCCTTGTGAAACGGCGTGACGGCCAAGAGGTAAACCCGTCCGAGCGTGTTGTGCCTGCGCACGAGCGTGGTGACGCCGACGATCTGGTTGACAGCAGATCCCGCCCTGACATCGACGACGATGCGGAAATCGAGATGCTTGTCGTCGAAGCCGAGCACCACTTCGTCATCGCTCTTCGATACGACAGGAAACGCACCGATCAGCCCCAGGCGGCTGGAGGGCGCCGCCGACTTCAGGCCGACGACCGAGACGATGCGGTTGCGCAGGCCCAGCAGCACGCGGACCCACCGCGGCGACCGGCCAAGCGAACGTTCGGCGGCTTCCGCCGCGGTCACGCCCTTGCCGTCGAGCGCAAGCTCGAAGCGGTCGGCCCAATCGGCATCCGGTAGGTGCCGGCTCGGCAGCGATATGGCCACGGCTCTCGGTTTCATTTTTCCTCCTGACGCGCGCGTCGTCTGTCCTTGCGGACATGATTGCGCCCTCCCCCGTGCTTGGACAGAAGACCGCTTGTCGCAACCCTCGGACCGATCGTCACATCCCCTCGTCCAGAGCCCCTTCCCTTCGCTCCGGCAAGCTGCATAACTCCGGCGGAACGCTGCAAATCTGGAGATGGACAATGGAAACCAGCTACGACACACGCGAACTCGAAATGGTCGTGCTGATGACGCCGGATATGGCGAACTTCAGCGGCAAGGTCCATGGCGGCGCGCTGCTCAATCTCCTCGATCGCGTCGCCTTCTCCTGTGCCTCGCGCTTTTCGCAGCAATATGCCGTGACGCTCTCGGTCGACCAGGTCACCTTCCGCCAGCCGATCCATGTAGGCGAGCTCGTCACCTTCCGTGCAGCCGTCAACAATGCCGGCCGCACTTCGATGGAAATCGGCATCCGGGTCGAGGCCGAAAACATCCGCAGCGGCGAGCGCCGCCACACCAATTCCTGCTATTTTACCATGGTCGCCGTCGATGCCGACGGCAGCCCGACGCCTGTCCCTGCCCTTGTCACCGACACAGCCGACCGCAAACGCCGGCAGCGCGCTGCCGAGGCACGGCGCAGCCTGAGGCGCGAGTTCGAGGAGCGTTTCCACGCCCTCAGGTCCGCTTCGGAAGAATGATACGGTCGCTTGCGAACAGGACTGCCGATGGCGACAATGTCAGCGGGCGTTGACGCCACTGAGTGAGCAATGGCCACAAGGGGCAGCCGGCACGCACGAAACGCGGCCGGGAACAAGGGGCCGCGTGATCACAGCCCCCTGCATGTTCCTTACATGTGGATCGGCTTGAAGAAGGTCGACAGCGCCGCTTCCTTGACCGCTTCCGACATGGTCGGGTGTGCGTGGCAGGTGCGGCCGAGGTCTTCCGACGAACCGCCGAACTCCATCAGCACGGCGATCTCGTGGATCATCTCGCCGGCGCCGAAGCCGACGATATGGCCGCCGAGCACCCGGTCGGTTTCCTTGTCGGCGAGGATCTTGACGAAACCGTCGGTCACCTGCATCGCCCGCGCGCGGCCGTTGGCCGTGAACGGGAACTTGCCGACCTTGTAGGCAACGCCCGCAGCCTTCAGCTCTTCCTCGGTCTTGCCGACGGAGGCGACTTCCGGCTGGGTGTAGACGACCCCGGGGATCACGTCATAGTTCACGTGACCCGCCTGACCGGCGAGGATTTCAGCAACGGCGACACCTTCGTCCTCGGCCTTGTGGGCGAGCATCGGGCCGCGCACGACGTCGCCGATCGCGTAAATGCCTGCAACGCTCGTCTGGAAGTGATTGTCGATCTCGACGCGACCGCGCTGGTCCATGACGACGCCGGCCGTATCAAGGCCGAGACCGTCGGTGTAGGGGCGGCGGCCGGTGGCGATCAGCACCACGTCGGCATCGAGCGTCACGGCGTCACCGCCCTTGACCGGCTCGAAGGTCACCTTGGCGCCCTTGCCGTCCTTGACGACGCCGGTCACCTTGGCGCCGAGCTTGAAGTCCATGCCCTGCTTGGCCAGCATGCGCTGGAACTGCTTGGAGACTTCGCCGTCCATGCCGCCGAGGATCGAATCGAGATACTCGACAACAGTGACCTTGGCGCCGAGACGGGCCCAGACCGAGCCGAGTTCGAGACCGATGACACCGCCGCCGACGACGATCATGTTGGCCGGAACCTTTTCGAGCGCGATGCCGCCGGTGGACGAGATGATGACCTTCTCGTCGATGTCGACCTTGACGCCCGGGATACCGGCAACGTCGGAGCCGGTGGCGATCACGATGTTCTTGGTTTCGAGGATCTGCTCCTCGCCCTTGTCGTTGGTGACGGAGACCTTGCCCTGGCCGAGCACCTTGCCGGTGCCCTGGATGCCGTCGATCTTGTTCTTCTTGAACAGGAACGAGACGCCGTCGACATTGGCCTTAACGGTCGCATCCTTGTGCGCCATCATCTTTTCGAGGTTCAGCTTCGGCGCCGCGACTTCGACGCCGAGCGTATCGACGCCGTGGGCGACCTGATGGAACACCTCGGAAGCATGCAGCAGCGCCTTCGACGGGATGCAGCCGATGTTGAGGCAGGTGCCGCCGTAGGTGGCGCGCTTCTCGACGACGCCAACCTTCAGGCCGAGCTGAGCCGCCTTGATGGCGCAGACATAGCCGCCGGGGCCACTGCCGATAACGATGAGATCATAAGCCATTAGAATATCCTTCCTTCAGGACGGTTACCGTCCGCCGCTGACATTGAGAATTGCCCCCGTCACATAAGTCGCCTTATCCGACAGGAGGTAGAGAACCGCGTCAGCGACTTCCTCGGCCGTGCCGGGTCGCTGAACGGGAATGGTGGAGGCAAGATCACGCGCCCGGTCCGGCAGACCGCCGGAAGCGTGGATCTCGGTATCGATGATGCCGGGGCGGATCGCGTTGACGCGGATGCCCTCGGTCGCGACCTCGCGTGCGAGGCCGATGGTAAGCGTGTCGATCGCGCCCTTTGAGGCGGCGTAGTCGACATATTGTCCTGGCGAGCCGAGCGTGGCGGCAACCGAGGAGATGTTGACGATGACGCCGCCGTGGTGCCCGTAACGTGTCGACATGCGCCGGACGGCCTCCGCCGCACAGCGGATGGAACCGGTGACGTTGATGCGGAACATGCGTTCGAGCCGCTCGGGCGACATTTCGTCGACCCGTTCGGTCGGGCCGACGATGCCGGCATTGTTGACGAGACCGTCCAGCCGGCCGAAGGCGGCATCGACAGCCGCAAAGATCGCCTGGATATCCGCCTCGGTGCCGACATCGCCCTGAACCGCGATCGCCGTGCCGCCGGCCCGCTCTATCGCGCCGACGACCGCATCGGCCGCATCGCGGTTCGACGCATAGTTGACGGCGACCCGCCAGCCGGCTTTCGCCGCACCAAGGCAGATTGCCGCGCCGATGCCGCGGCTGCCGCCGGTCACGAGAAGAACAGGGCTCGCACTCATGCGGCGCATCCCTTGAAGGTGAAGGCATCCCAACTGTCGGCCTCGGCCTTGCCCTTGCCCCAGGCGGTCGAAGCGCGAAGCGACGGCCCGAAATCGGGAAGCAGCAGTTGCTCGGCCGCCGTCTCGGTCTCTTGCGGGATCTCGCTGATCGCCCCGGCCTTGTCGAGCGCGTAGACCACACCCTGCCACACAGTACAGGCGCGCAGTTCCTCGCCGGTCGCATCCCCCTCGGGGCAATTGTGCATGATCAGCCCGGTCGCCCGTTCCGGCTCGCCCGCCGGCATGACGACGCCATCGAGCAGCAGGCCGGGCTTCAGCACCGCCACCTTGAAGTGGTTGCTGGTCGCCGCACTCGACGAGCCGACCGGTTCGAAACGCAGCTCGTAGGCCCCGTCGCGGTCGCCGTAGATCGCGTGCGACTGCTTGCAGTCGGCGGCGATCGCCGGCGCAGTAAAGACAAGGCCGAACAGGGCTGAAAGGAGACGACCGGAGAGCATGATCAGACAGCCTTCTCCGTCGCAAGCTTGAGGCCGAGCGCGATGAACACCACGCCGCTGGCGCGGTCGATCCACTTGCTGGCGCGAGTGAAGGCGGCGCGCATGCGCGGCGTCGTCATGAACATGCTGACGCCGACGAACCACGCGATCAGGCAGGTCGCCATGACAAGGCCGTAGCCGAACTTGATCATCATCGGCGTATGGGCGTGAACGACCGTCGAGAAGATCGACAGGAAGAAGAACACCGGCTTGGGGTTGAGCGCGTTGGCGGCAAAGCCGAGGCCGAAGGCCTTGGCCGCCGACTGGCCCTTGATCGACCCGTTGCCTTCCGTGTGGTCGACCTTGATCTCCGTCTGGCCGGCGCGCAGCGCCTTGATGCCGATATAGATCAGGTAAGCGACACCGCACCATTTGACGATGTTGAACAGATAGATCGACTGCGAAATGATCAGCCCGAGGCCGAGGATCGTGTAGGTCACATGGAACATCAGCGACGTGCCGATGCCGAAGGACGTAATGATCGCCGGGCGGCGGCCATGCACGATCGATTGGCGCATGACCATGGCGAGATCGGCGCCGGGGGAGACGATGGCGAAGGCGAAGATCGCCATCAGCGATGCGAGTTCGAAGAAATACTGGCTCATGGGTTTGCGACCGGTGCGTTGAAGGCCCAGACGTGGCCGAAGGGATCCTTTATGCGCGCGTAGCGTGCGTGCCAGAAGGTATCCTGCGGCTCCAGAACTGTCGATGCCCCGGCGGCCATCGCCCGGTCGTAGGCAGCGTCGACATCAGCCGGCTTCGCCAGGTTGATGCTGATCGCAACGCCGGTGCCGCCGATCGTGTTGGGCGACAGCACGCTGCCGCCGAATTCGGGGAACTCGTCGTGCAGCATCACTTCGCCGCCGTGGATCGCCAGATTGGCGTGCATGACGCGCTTGCCGTCTTCGGCCATCGCGTGGAAGGTGTTCACCGCACCGAGCGCCTTCTCGTAAAAAGCGATGGCGGCAAGCCCGTCCTTGACGCAGATATGCGCCTGGATCGGCGGAACGTCGGGTCCGAATGCCATGCCGGTCTCCTCTTGCCTTGTCGCCGGGATGCTATGCCATGAGCCGGACGACCATCAGCACAAGCGCGATGATCGACACGAACCAGACGAGGGTACGCAGGACCGGAACGCCGGCCACGTAGAGAACGGTGTAAACCACCCGCGCCAGAAGCCATGTCGCCGCGCCGATGGCGCCAAGACCACCGGTCTTGCCGGTCACCGCCAGCGCAAGGGCGAGAGCGACGAAGGCCGGATAGGTCTCCAGCATGTTGTGAAGCGAGCGCAGCAGACGACCGCACACCACGCTCTTGGGCGCCCGTTGCTCGTCGCGCGGGCCGAGCAGGTATCTGATCGTGAAATCGCCGGACAGATCGAGCGACAGTGCCTGCACCAGGATGTGCGCGATCAGGAATACCACGCTCCAGCCAAGCACCCAGATTTCAGTCGACGCTGCAGCGGCTTCCATCATCCCTCGCAATCGCAGGAGCGGTTCGGATCGGCATCATCGGCCCTGAGGGCCAGTCTCTCCGGCCAGGCCGCAGGGACGGTTCTCGCCGTGCGTGATCGCGGACGGCGAAGGGCGGGGGCATGAAGGACGCCCCCGCCGCTTGCGGATATTAGAGATCGAGAACCAGGCGTTCCGGATCTTCCAGGCTTTCCTTGACGCGCACGAGGAAGGTCACGGCTTCCTTGCCGTCGACGATGCGGTGATCGTAGGAGAGCGCGAGGTACATCATCGGACGGATGACGACCTGGCCGCCGATGGCGACCGGACGCTCCTGGATCTTGTGCATGCCGAGGATGCCCGACTGCGGTGCGTTGAGGATCGGCGAGGACATCAGCGAACCGTAGACACCACCGTTGGAGATGGTGAAGGTGCCGCCCTGCATGTCGGCCATCGACAGTGCGCCGTCACGGGCAGCCTTGCCGAGACGGCCGATATCCTTTTCGACCTCCGCGATCGACATCTGGTCGGCATCGCGAACGATCGGAACCACAAGACCCTTGTCCGTGCCGACGGCGACGCCGATGTGGCAGTAGTTCTTGTAGATGATGTCGGTGCCGTCGATCTCGGCGTTGACGGCCGGGATTTCCTTCAGCGCGTGGGTGACGGCCTTGGTGAAGAAGCCCATGAAGCCGAGCTTCACGCCGTGCTTCTTTTCAAAGATGTCCTTGTACTTGTTGCGCAGCGACATGACGGCGCTCATGTCCACCTCGTTGTAGGTGGTAAGCATGGCGGCAGTGTTCTGCGCGTCCTTGAGGCGACGGGCGATCGTCTGGCGCAGGCGGGTCATCTTGACGCGCTCTTCGCGAACGACGTCTTCCGCCGTCGACGGTGCACGGGCCTGGACCTTGGCCGGCTCGGACGCGGCCGGGGTCGAGATGCCCTTGGCAACGGCAGCAAGCACGTCGCCCTTCAGCACCTGGCCACGCTTGCCGGAGCCGTCGACCTGGTCGGCCGAGAGGTTGTTTTCGGCAAGCAGCTTGCCGGCCGACGGTGCCGGCGGCATCGACGAGGCGGCAGGTGCTGCAACAGCAGCCGAGGCAGCCGGAGCGGCAGCAGCCGGCTCGGCCTTCTTTTCAGCGGCAGCGGCCGGAGCCGCAGCGGCGCCGGCGGCACCTGCAGCGATCTGGCCGAGCAGCGCGCCGAGACCGACGGTCTCGCCGGCCTGCGCGACGATTTCCGACAGCGTGCCTGCGGCCGGCGCCGGAACTTCGATCGTCACCTTGTCGGTTTCGAGTTCGAGCAGGGGTTCATCGGCCTTGATGGCGTCGCCGACCTTCTTGAACCAGGTGCCGACGGTCGCTTCGCTGACGGATTCGCCAAGGGTGGGAACGCGGATTTCTGTTGCCATGATTTTTGTTCCGTTGATCAGATATCTGTTTCTATTGGCTCAGAGCGAGGGGAGCATCAGCCCCCCAGCGCGTCCTCGAGGAAGGCGGCAAGCTGCGCCTGGTGCTTCGACATCAGGCCCGTCGCCGGCGATGCGGCGGCCGGACGGCCGGTGTAGCGAACGCGCTGATACTTGGCGTCGATATGGGCGAGAACCCATTCCAGGTACGGGTCGATGAACGACCAGCCGCCCATGTTCTTCGGCTCTTCCTGGCACCAGACCATCTCCGCGTTGCGGAAGCGGCTGAGCTCGTTGATGAGCGCCTTGGCCGGGAACGGATAGAGCTGTTCGACGCGCAGCAGGTAGATGTCGTCGATGCCGCGCTTTTCGCGTTCTTCGAGAAGGTCGTAGTAGACCTTGCCCGAGCAGAGCACGACGCGACGGATCTTGGAATCCTTCTGCAGCTTGATCGGGCCATCCTTGATCACCTCGGCGTCGTCCCACAGCAGGCGGTGGAACGAACTCTCGCCGGCCATTTCCGACAGGCTGGAGACCGCACGCTTGTGACGCAGCAACGACTTCGGCGTCATCAGGATCAGCGGCTTGCGGAAGTCGCGCTTCACCTGGCGGCGCAGGATGTGGAAGTAGTTCGCCGGCGTCGTGACGTTGGCGACCTGCATGTTGTCTTCGGCGCAAAGCTGCAGGAAGCGCTCGAGGCGGGCCGACGAGTGCTCCGGACCCTGGCCCTCATAGCCGTGCGGCAGGAGGCAGACGAGACCCGACATGCGCAGCCACTTGCGTTCACCCGACGAGATGAACTGGTCGAAGACGACCTGCGCACCGTTGGCGAAGTCGCCGAACTGGGCTTCCCAGAGGGTCAACGCGTTCGGACGAGCGAGCGAGTAGCCGTATTCGAAGCCGAGAACCGCCTCTTCCGAAAGCATCGAGTTGATGACTTCGTAACGCGCCTGGGTCGGCGACAGGTTGGCGAGCGGGATATAGCGCTCTTCGGACTGCTGATCGTAGAGAACCGAGTGGCGCTGCGAGAAGGTGCCGCGTTCGCAGTCCTGGCCCGACAGGCGGATCTTGGTGCCCTCGACGCAGAGCGTGCCGAAAGCGAGCGCTTCAGCCATGGCCCAGTCGACGCCTTCGCCGGTCTGGATCATGTTGGCGCGGTTTTCCATGAAGCGCTGGATCGTGCGGTGCGCGTTGAAGCCTGCCGGGATCTCGGAGATCTTGCGACCGACTTCCTTCAGCTGCTTCATCGGTACCGAGGTCTTGCCGCGGCGCTGTTCGTCCTGGTTGTCGGCCGAGCGCAGACCAGACCAGGCACCATCGAGCCAGTCGGCCTTGTTCGGCTTGTAGGACTGGCCGGCCTCGAACTCCTGCTCGAGGTGGGCGCGCCAGTCGGCCTTCATCTTCTCGACTTCGCCTTCGGAGATCAGGCCTTCGGCGATCAGTCGGTCCGAATAGAGCTGGACGACCGTCTTGTGGCCGCGGATGACCTTGTACATCTTCGGCTGCGTGAACGCCGGCTCGTCGCCTTCGTTGTGGCCGAAGCGGCGGTAGCAGAACATGTCGATGACGACAGGCTTGTGGAACTTCATCCGGAATTCGGTGGCGATCTTGGCCGCGTAGACGACCGCTTCCGGATCGTCGCCGTTGACGTGGAAGATCGGCGCTTCGATCATCTTGGCGACGTCGGACGGATAGGGCGACGAGCGCGAGAAGGCCGGATTGGTGGTGAAGCCGATCTGGTTGTTGATGATGAAGTGAACCGTACCGGCAACGCGGTGGCCGCGCAGACCGGAAAGGCCGAGGATTTCGGCAATCACGCCCTGGCCGGCAAACGCCGCATCGCCATGCAGCAGCAGCGGCATGACCTTGGAGCGTTCGCGCAGCGGAATGATGTCGCCTTCAAAGACGGTCGCCATCTGGTCCTGCTTGGCGCGGGCCTTGCCCATGACCACAGGGTTGACGATTTCCAGGTGCGACGGGTTCGCCGTCAGCGACAGGTGAACCTTGTTGCCGTCGAACTCGCGGTCAGAGGACGCACCGAGGTGGTACTTCACGTCGCCCGAACCTTCGACGTCGTCAGGCGCGTAGGAGCCGCCCTTGAACTCGTGGAAGATGGCGCGGTGCGGCTTTGCCATGACCTGGGAAAGCACGTTCAGACGGCCACGGTGGGCCATGCCGAGAACGATTTCCTTGAGGCCTTCCTGGCCGCCACGCTTGATGATCTGCTCGAGCGCCGGGATGAGCGATTCGCCGCCGTCGAGACCAAAGCGCTTGGTGCCCTTGTACTTGACGTCGATGAACTGCTCGAAGCCTTCCGACTCGATCAGCTTCTGCAGGATCGCCTTCTTGCCTTCGGGGGTGAAGTCGACGCCCTTGTCCGGACCTTCGATGCGCTCCTGGATCCAGCCCTTCTCTTCCGGGTTGGACATGTGCATGAACTCGACGCCGATCGTCGAGCAGTAGGTGCGCTCGAGGATTTCGACCATCTCGCGAACGGTCGCGTATTCGAGGCCGAGCACGTTGTCGATGAAGATCTTGCGGTCGAGATCCTTGTCCTCGAAACCGTAGTTCGACGGCGACAGCTCGTTGTAGTCCTCAACCGCGGCAGCAAGGCCGAGCGGGTCAAGCTTGGCATGCAGGTGCCCGCGGGCGCGGTAGGCGCGGATCATCATGATGGCGCGGACGGAATCGCGCGTCGCCTGGTGGATGTCGGCGGCGCTGGCAACGGTACCGGTGGCGGCGGCCGTTTCCTCAACCTTCGCCTTGGCCTTTTTCTCGATGACCTTTTCGACCGTGCCCCAATCGCCGTCGAGCGCCGAGACCAGTTCGCCATTGGCCGGGATCGGCCAGTTGTTCTTTTTCCAGGAGGCGCCCTTGGCTGCCTTCACCACATCTTCCGGCCGGTCGGCGAGCGCCTTGAAGAAGGCCTGCCATTCGGCCGACACGGACGCCGGGTCCGCCTCGTAGCGTGCATGGAGCTGCTCGATATAGGCGGCGTTGGCGCCGTCCAGAAACGAAGTGAGCTGGAATTGCTCGTTGGCCTCTTGCCTTGTCATGGTCTCACGCGGACTGATCTGTCCGCCTCCTGACTGAAGTTGGGTTGCCGGGTATCCCGGTCGTTCATGTTCGTTCGGCGCGTCCGGGCGCCGGGCCTTTTTCCTACGATGCCGCGCATCCTCGAGGACGCGCCGGGTCACCGTGGCACTTCATTGCCGCGTATCCTGATCTTGCATCAGCCAAGGAAACACGCGGACTGCAGATTGACCGGGCCGGATCGCTCCGCCCCGGTCAGAAGTCTTGCGATCAGCCCTTGAGGACTTCGACGAGCGTCTTGCCGAGACGAGCCGGCGAAGGCGACACGCGGATGCCTGCCTGCTCCATCGCTGCAATCTTGGATTCCGCATCGCCCTTGCCGCCGGAAACGACAGCGCCGGCGTGACCCATGGTGCGGCCCTTCGGCGCGGTACGGCCAGCGATGAAGCCGGCCATCGGCTTCTTGCGGCCCTTCTTCGCTTCGTCGATGAGGAACTGTGCAGCATCCTCTTCGGCCGAGCCGCCGATTTCGCCGATCATGATGATCGAGGTCGTGGCTTCGTCGGCCAGGAACATCTCGAGCACGTCGATGAACTCGGTGCCCTTGACCGGGTCGCCACCGATGCCGACAGCCGTCGTCTGGCCGAGGCCTTCGTTGGAGGTCTGGAACACGGCTTCATAGGTGAGCGTGCCGGAGCGCGAGACGATACCGACCGAACCCTTGCGGAAGATCGAGCCCGGCATGATGCCGATCTTGCATTCTTCCGGCGTCAGGATACCGGGGCAGTTCGGGCCGAGCAGGCGCGACTTGGAGCGGTCGAGGCGAGCCTTGACGCGCACCATGTCGGCAACCGGGATGCCTTCGGTGATGCAGGTGATGAACGGGATTTCGGCATCGATCGCCTCGATGATCGCGTCCGCGGCGCCTGCCGGCGGAACGTAGATCACGGATGCGTCCGCACCGGTCTTTTCACGGCCTTCGGCAACCGAGGCGAAGATCGGCAGGGTTTCGCCCTTGGAACCGGTCCAGGTTTCGCCGCCCTTCTTCGGGTGAATGCCGCCGACCATCTGCGTGCCGTAATAGGCAAGCGCCTGTTCGGTATGGAAGGTGCCGGTCTTGCCGGTCAGGCCCTGAACGAGGACCTTGGTGTTCTTGTTAACGAGAATCGACATGAGGTGGTCCTTCAGTTAGCCGTTGATCGCGGCGACGATCTTCTTGGCAGCATCGTCCAGATCATCGGCGGCGGTGATCGCCAGGCCGGATTCGTTCAGGATCTTCTTGCCAAGCTCGACATTCGTGCCTTCGAGACGAACAACCAGCGGAACCTTGAGGCCGACTTCCTGCACGGCCGCAACGACGCCTTCAGCGATGACATCGCACTTCATGATGCCGCCGAAGATGTTGACGAGGATGCCCTCGACCTTCGGGTCGGCCGTAATGATCTTGAAGGCAGCCGCAACCTTCTCCTTGCCGGCGCCGCCGCCGACGTCGCAGAAGTTCGCCGGCTCCTTGCCGTAGAGCTTGATGATGTCCATCGTCGCCATGGCGAGGCCGGCGCCGTTGACCATGCAGCCGATGTTGCCGTCGAGCGCGACATAGGCGAGATCCCACTTCGAGGCTTCGATTTCCTTGGCGTCTTCTTCGGTTTCGTCGCGCAGCGCCTTGATGTCGTCGTGGCGGAACAGCGCGTTGCCGTCGAACGAGACCTTGGCGTCGAGAACGCGCATGCGGCCGTTCTTCATGACGATCAGCGGGTTGATCTCGAGCAGGCTCATGTCCTTCTCGACAAAGGCCTTGTAAAGGATCGGGAAGAGCTTTTCGGCGTCAGCCTTGGCTTCGCCTTCGAGCTTCAGGGCAGCCGTGAGCTTGGCGAGATCAGCGGCGGTAACGCCGGCTTCCGGGTTGATCGCGACGTTGACGATCTTTTCCGGCGTGTCGTGCGCAACAGCCTCGATGTCCATGCCGCCTTCCGTCGAAACGACGAAGGCAACCTGGCCGACCGAGCGGTCGACGAGCAGCGACAGATAGAGTTCGCGTTCGATGTCGGCGCCGTCCTCGATGTAGAGGCGGTTCACCTGCTTGCCGGCGGGGCCGGTCTGGGCGGTGACGAGCGTGTTGCCGAGCATTTCCTTGGCATGAGCCTTGGCTTCGTCGATCGAGAAGGCAAGACGAACGCCGCCCTTGGCGTCGGCGGACAGTTCCTTGAACTTGCCCTTGCCGCGGCCGCCGGCATGGATCTGGCTCTTGACCACGTAGAGCGGGCCCGGGAGCGACTTTGCAGCGGCTTCAGCTTCGTCAGCCGAGAAGATCGCGACACCTTCCGCGACCGGTGCGCCGTAGCTCTTCAGGAGAGCCTTGGCCTGGTATTCATGAATGTTCATGGTGTTTTTCCTGTCTGGAGCATTGTGCGGGCAGGTGGGGCACCTACCCGCACCAATGCGGCAAAAACAAAGAGGCCGAGCGGCGACGGAGCGTCCGCTCAGCGGGACGCGATTACTGCTTCAGGCTCGGCGCAATGCCAATGCAGGCTTCGCAAAGACCGGCGACCGAAGCGACGGACTTGTCGAACGCTTCCTTCTCGGCCTTGTTGAGATCGATCTCGATGATGCGCTCGACGCCGCCGGCGCCGATGACGGTCGGTACGCCGACATACATGTCCTTGACGCCGTACTGGCCGGTCAGGTGCGCAGCGCAAGGCAGAACGCGCTTCTTGTCCTTGAGGTAGGCCTCAGCCATTTCGATCGCCGAAGCGGCCGGTGCGTAGTAGGCCGAACCGGTCTTGAGCAGACCGACGATTTCGGCGCCGCCGTCACGGGTGCGCTGGATGATTTCTTCCAGGCGCTCCTTGGTGACCCAGCCCATCTGCACGAGGTCGGTCAGCGGAATGCCGGCAACCGTCGAGTAACGGGCGAGCGGCACCATGGTGTCGCCGTGGCCGCCGAGAACGAAGGCGGTGACGTCCTGGACCGAAACGTTGAATTCCTGGGAGAGGAACAGGCGGAAGCGCGAGCTATCGAGAACGCCGGCCATGCCGACGACCTTGTTCTTCGGCAGGCCCGAGAACTTCTGCAGCGCCCACACCATGGCGTCGAGCGGGTTGGTGATGCAGATGACGAAGGCGTTCGGGGCATACTTCTTGATGCCGGCGCCGACCTGTTCCATGACCTTGAGGTTGATGCCGAGCAGGTCGTCGCGGCTCATGCCCGGCTTGCGGGCAACGCCGGCGGTGACGATGCAGACGTCGGCGCCTTCGATGGCGGAGTAGTCGCTGGCACCCGTCAGGTTCACGTCGAAGCCTTCGACCGGGGAGGACTGACCGATGTCGAGACCCTTGCCCTGCGGAATGCCGTCGGCGATGTCGAAGAGGACGATGTCGCCCAGTTCCTTCAGGCCGGCGAGATGTGCCAGCGTACCACCAATCATCCCTGAACCGATAAGTGCGATCTTGTTGCGCGCCATGAAAGTGCTTCCTTTGTGATCCCAAATCTGATCGAGGCCTGGAACGCGGCAAACGCCAAACCTTCGCCGCAAGCCATTAAACGGCAAACGTTAAAATATCAATCGATACTTTTTGGTGAAGTAATTTCAATCGGTTAGATCATAAAATTCTTACGTAAACGTAAGAATTTTCGCCACGATCACGTCACGAAATAGCAATATTGGCGGGGTGCGAGGCGGCATATTCCTCGCTTTGCATTTCGATCAGCCGCGAAACCGTGCGATCGAACTCGAAGCCCTCCGTGCCCTTCTTCTGGGTCAGCAGATCCTGCGGCTGCGCCGCGGCCGAGGCAAAGAGCCGGGCACCGTTGTCGTAGAGCGTGTCGACCAGGAGGATGAACCGCTTGGTCTCGTTGCGCATGTGCGGACCGAGATGCGGCACATGGTCGACGAAGATCGTCGAATAGCGCTCGAGGATCGCCAGATAGTCCGCAGCCCCAAGCGGTTGCTGGCAGAGGTCGGCAAATTTGAAGCGGGCACTATTGCCGGACGCAGCCGGCACGGGGATCTTGCGCCCCTTGCGCGGCACTTCCGTCGGGACAGCGGCCTCGTTACGGGTTTCCTGGGCCCAAGCGCGCGCCATCGCCGCATCTGCCTCGGGCCCGAGCGGCGAGAGCCACACCGGACTGCCATCGGTCTTCGTCAGCCGGTAATCGGTGTCCGTATCCAGCGAGATGACCTCGGCATTCGCCTTCAGGAGATCGATGAAGGGCAGGAACAAGCCGCGGTTGAGGCCGTCGCGATAGAGATCGTCGGGCGCGACGTTCGAGGTCGCGACCAGCACGCAGCCCTTGGCGAAGAGTTCGCCGAACAGGCGGCCGAGGATCATCGCATCGGCGATATCGGTCACGGTGAATTCGTCGAAGCAGAGCAGCCGCGCTTCACCGAATAGCTCGGAGGCGACGGGCGGGATCGGGTCGGCCTGCTTGGTCTCGCCGTTCTTCAGCTTCTGCCGGTGCTTGTAGATGCGCTCGTGCACATCGGCCATGAACTCGTGGAAATGCGCCCGGCGCTTGCGCTGGATCGGGACCGCGTCGAAGAACATGTCCATCAGCATGGTCTTGCCGCGCCCGACGCCGCCGTGGATGTAGAGACCCTTGACCGGCGGATGGTCCTTCTTGCGCGAGGCAAACAGCCAGCCGAGCGCATTGGTCTTGCGCGACGGGCGGCTGGCGAGCAGCTCGGCCGAGAGATGATCGAACCGCCGGGCGATCGTAAACTGCGCGGGGTCACGCTTGCGCTCGCCGCTCGCGACGAGCGCTTCGAGCTTGCGGTAAATGCTGTCGTCAGGATTGAGCACGTCTCACCCGAGATGGGACGGAAAACAAAAGCCCGGCACGAGACCGGGCTGGAGAGGCATCAGCGGCTGAGGCTGACCGGCTGGCCGCCATTGGTCGAGCCGTCGAAACGGGCGTCGGCCGTCTTGTAGAGGCGAGCGATGGCATTGCCGTTGCGGTCTTTGAGGACCACCTGCTTGCCGGCCACTTCCCAGGAGCCCATGGTCGTCAGTTCGCCGGCGCAGCCGCGGGTGCCGCCGCGCGAGCCGGAGCCGAGATTGGTGAGCGTCAGGAACATGTCGCAGGAGCTGCCGGCACTCGAAACACGCCAGTTGCCGACCATCGATTCCTTGGTGACGTCAAGTCCGCCGCCCGCCGCCGCAGCGACCTGCGTGCCGGGCTGCTGAACCGTACCGGGCATCGCCGTGCCGCTCGTCGGTGCAGCCGGGAATTGTGAGGTGTTTCCGGTCGGCGCCGGAAGCTGGTTCGACGAAACCGACGGAACCGGTGCTGCCTGGATGGGAGCGGGCGAGGCGTCCTGGGAGCTGAAACCGCCCATCGACGTCCGTTGGCATCCGGTCAGCGCAAGCACAACCGCCAGCCCCGCCGCCGCATGAATTACCCGCATATCCCTACTCCTGTTCGTGTCCGCGAACCATGATGCAACGCGATAATATAGGCCGAAATACAGCAAATCCACCTGACAAATCAAGGGACGACGATTCCTGGCGACCTGTTGCAGGATTGAAACGTCCTAACGGCCGGATCGCGCGGCCACGGCCTCGCCAGGTATCCTCGCCTCCGACCGGCAACCCGCCTCTCCCGCACCGGCACAATCACGAATTGTCCGCCGTCCTGGAGAGGGGCAAAACAGAAAACGGCGAGCCATGGCCCGCCGTTTCCAAAAGCTCATCTCCGGTCCGACCGGTCAGACGCGGCGCTCGACCAGCATCTTCTTGATCTCGCCGATCGCCTTGGCCGGGTTTAGGCCCTTCGGACAGGCCTGGGCGCAGTTCATGATCGTGTGGCAACGATAGAGGCGGAAGGGATCCTCGAGGTTGTCGAGACGTTCGCCGGTCGCTTCGTCGCGGCTATCGATCAGCCAGCGATAGGCCTGCAGCAGAACCGCCGGACCGAGGTAACGGTCGCCGTTCCACCAATAGCTCGGACAGGAGGTCGAGCAGCAGGCGCACAGAATGCACTCGTAGAGGCCGTCGAGCTTGAGGCGGTCCTCGTGGCTCTGCTTCCATTCCTTGGCCGGAGTCGGCGATACCGTCTTCAGCCAGGGCTCGATCGAGCGGTGCTGGGCGTAGAAGTTGGTGAGGTCGGGAACCAGGTCCTTCACAACCGGCATGTGCGGCAGCGGATAGACCTTCACCGCGCCCTTCACCTCGTCCATGCCCTTGGTGCAGGCGAGCGTGTTGGTGCCGTCGATGTTCATGGCGCAGGAGCCGCAGATGCCTTCGCGGCAGGAGCGGCGCAAGGTCAGCGTCGGGTCGATCTTGTTCTTGATGTAGAGCAGACCGTCGAGCACCATCGGGCCGCAATCGTCGACATCGATATAGAAGGTATCGATTCGCGGATTGGCGCCGTCATCCGGGTTCCAGCGGTAGATGCGGTATTCGCGGAGATTGGTCGCGCCGGCAGGCTTCGGCCAGACCTTGCCTTCCGTCATCTGCGAGTTCTTGGGGAGAGCGAGTTCAACCATGTGGCTTGTTCCTCAAGATCAATAGACGCGGGCCTTCGGCTCGATCTTCTTGGGATCGATGCCGTCGGCGATCAGGTCGGTATGGACGGGGCGGTAGTCGAGCTTGACGTCGCCGGCCTCGTTGACCCAGGCGAGCGTGTGCTTGCGCCAGTTGACGTCGTCGCGGCCGCCGAGCGGACCCTCCGTGAAGTCCTCGCGGGCGTGCGAACCACGGCTCTCCTTGCGCGCTTCGGCGCCGTAGATCGTCGTGATGGCGTTGGCCATGAGGTTTTCGAGTTCAAGCGTCTCGACGAGGTCGGAGTTCCAGATCATCGAGCGGTCGGTGACCTTGATGTCGGGCAGTTCCTTCCAGATCGCCGAGATGCGCTTGCAGCCCGATTCCAGCGATTCCTGGGTGCGGAACACGGCCGCGTCTTCCTGCATGGCGCGCTGCATCTTCTCGCGCAGCACCGCCGTCGGCGTCGAGCCATTGGCATTCCGCAGGCGGTCGAAGCGGTCCATGATCCGGTCGCAGGCGGCCTTGTTGAGTTCCGGCACGGTCTCGTTGCGGTCGATGACCTGGCCGGCGCGGATGGCGGCGGCGCGACCGAAGACCACGAGGTCGATCAGCGAGTTGGAGCCGAGGCGGTTGGCACCGTGCACCGAGGCGCAGCCGGCTTCGCCGACGGCCATCAGGCCGGGCGCGATGCGCTCCGGGTTCTGGGCGTCGGCGTTGAGCACTTCGCCCCAGTAGTTGGTCGGCACGCCGCCCATGTTGTAGTGCACGGTCGGCAGAACCGGGATCGGTTCGCGCGTCACGTCGACGCCGGCAAAGATCTTCGCCGATTCCGAAATACCAGGCAGGCGCTCGTGCAGGACGGCCGGATCGAGGTGATCCAGGTGCAGGAAGATGTGGTCCTTGTTCTTGCCGACGCCGCGGCCTTCACGGATTTCCATCGTCATGCAGCGCGAGACGACGTCGCGCGAGGCAAGATCCTTGGCGGACGGCGCATAGCGCTCCATGAAGCGCTCGCCTTCAGAGTTGACGAGATAGCCGCCTTCGCCGCGTGCGCCTTCGGTGATCAGGCAGCCCGCGCCGTAGATACCGGTCGGGTGGAACTGGACGAACTCCATGTCCTGCAGCGGCAGGCCGGCACGTGCGATCATGCCGCCGCCGTCGCCGGTGCAGGTGTGCGCCGAAGTGGCCGAGAAGTAGGCGCGGCCGTAACCGCCGGTCGCCAGCACCACCATCTTGGCGGAGAAGCGATGGATCGTGCCGTCGTCGAGGTTCCAGGCGACGACACCCGTGCAGCGGCCGTCATCCGACATGATCAGGTCGAGCGCGAAATACTCGATGAAGAACTCGGCGTTGTTGCGCAGGGACTGACCATAGAGCGTGTGCAGGATGGCGTGGCCGGTACGGTCCGCGGCAGCGCAGGTGCGCTGTACCGGCGGGCCTTCGCCGTAGTTCTGCATGTGGCCGCCGAACGGCCGCTGGTAGATCTTGCCTTCGGCGTTGCGCGAGAACGGCACGCCATAGTGCTCGAGCTCATAGACCGCCTTCGGCGCTTCCATGGCGAGATACTGCATGGCGTCGACGTCGCCGAGCCAGTCGGAACCCTTGACGGTGTCGTAGAGGTGCCACTGCCAGCTGTCCGGCGTCATGTTCTGCAGCGAGGCGGCAATACCGCCTTGGGCGGCAACCGTGTGCGAGCGGGTCGGGAAGACCTTGGTGATGCAGGCGGTCTTCAGACCCTGCTCGGCCATGCCGAGGGTCGCGCGCAAGCCCGCGCCGCCGGCGCCGACGACGACGACGTCGAAGGCGTGATCGACATATTGATAGGCCTTGCCGTTTGCAGCGGGTGAACTGTTCGATGCCATGGCGAAATTACCCTGCAAAAGCGATCTTCAGGATGGCGAAGAGACAGAGCCCGCCAACCGCGATCGTGAAAAATGTATTGAGCATGAGAAGCACGATCTTCATGCCTTCGCCATGCACGTAGTCTTCGATGATCACCTGCATGCCGAGCCGCATGTGAACGAGACCCGAGAGCACGACGAGCGCCATGACGACGGCGACGAAGGGGTTCGCCAGCGCGGCAAGGACATCCGCGTAAGGGGCGCCTGCGTAGCGAACGAGGAAGATGACGAAGAAGATCAACAGCGGAACGTTGGCGACGGCTGTCAGGCGCTGGCGCCAGAAATGATCCGTGCCTTCCTTGGCCGAGCCAAGACCGCGAACCTTGCCGAGAGGAGTGCGCATATCCATGAGTATTCTCCCCTCAGTCAGCGAACGAGATAGCCGACCACCCAGATCAGCAGCGTCAGCGCCACCGAACCGATGATCGTTGCCTTGGCCATCTTGGTGGCGAAGTGCTTCTCGTAGCCGTAGCCGAGATCCCAGGCGAAGTGGCGCAAGCCACCGAGCATGTGGTGCACCAATGCCCAGGTATAGCCGAACAGCACCAGCTTGCCGATCAGCGTACCGAACAGCCAGCTGACCCAGTCGTAATAGGCAGCGCCCGACGCGGCGGCGATCAGCCACCAGGCAACGAGGATAGTCCCGAAGTAGAGCGCGCCACCTGTGATGCGGTGCACAATGGACATCACCATTGTCGGGATAGGTTTATAGATTTGAAGATGCGGCGAGAGTGGCCGGCTTCTTGTGACATTCGTCATCGGAACCTCACGGAATGCCCGGATTTCCGCCCAAAAAACTGGACGATTTTAGTCCGGTATCGCACCTGATTGTGCGCAATTCAGTCATTCGGACCTTTAATCACCATAAAGCTTAACGACAAGTGTGTTTGCGGTGCAAAATCAATTTAATCGATTAGACGAATTGCGCCATTTTCCTGCCAGCCGGAGACATGAGCGCGCGTTAACGATAGCGACAAAAAGCCAAGCAATTCCGTGACTTTCCCGCCGATGTGGCCCAGAGTGCCCTTAACGATTTGTTAAGCGCCACCCGGAGGGCGGGCAGAATGATTCTGTTCAGGGCAATCCATGCGACCAAAGTTCTAGCGCTTGCCGGCCTGGTCATCGCCACCAGCTGCATTCCGATGGAAGCCCGAGACCGGGGCGGACTGCCGGAGGTGCAGACGCGAACGCGCCATGTCAGGCTGAACGCCGATCGTCCCTATCCTCGTCACGATTTCGATCGCACCGGTTATCGCAACGACCGGGACCGCCATCGCGGACCGCGCCGCGACTGGGCGTCCAACGGTGGGCCGCCGGAAGTGAACACGCGCACCCGGCACGTTCGCCTGCCGCGCTACCGCCCCTACCTCGGACGGTCGGAGCAGCGTGGCGGTTGGGTGCGCGACGGAGCCGGCCGCGACTACTGGACGTCCGACGCCCGCAGGCACGACGGTCGCCCTGGCATCTATGACGTGCCGCCGCAGGTCTCGACCCGCACCCGCCATGTCCCCTTGCCGCAATATCGGGCCTATCCGGAGCGTTGGGGCAATGGCGGCGGATGGATGCGCGATCAGGCCGGACGGGAGATCTGGACATCGAACAACCAGGGCCGCGATTATCGCCCGAACTATTATGGCGGAGACGAATATCCGGACGTCATTCCTGGTATCGGCACCTATGTCGGCGGCATTTCGGCCTATGTCGACGTCGGCAACGGCATCTATTTCAGCCAGGAAGGCGACTACGGCTATGCGGATGAGGCAGACTTTGCGCCTCAGCCCGAGGCGAGACGCGGCAAGATCATCGACGTCACGCCACAGACCATGAACAGCTCCTGCACCTACGAACACGGCGTCTGCGTCATCCGCCGGTAATCGCGGCGACGGGCCTTGTCAGGCTGTCAGGTCAGCGGCTTCGATGATCGGGTGTATCGTCGGAGATGCGGGCACGATTAATCGTGTACGCCTGTGCCGAAGCGCCAGACGGTGGTGCGCTTCACCTCGCTGTCCTCCAGCGCCCGGGTGACGGGAACCTCGTAGGTGGCAAGCGACGTCATCATTTCGCGCGGACAGTAGGAACGTCCGGGATCGCCGACGATCACGGAGGCGCCGCCTGCGGCAAGTCCCGAGAACCACGGTTTCAACCGGTCGGCAAACGCATTGTCGTAGAAGACGTCTCCGGCGAGATAGACCTCGGCTTCAAGGTCGCGGCCGGTGATATCGTCGCCGGTATAGGAAAGCGTGACGTCGTTGAGTGCGGCATTGAGCCGGACGGCCGTTTCCGCCCAGGGGTCGATATCGGCGGCGAGCACCGATGCTGCGCCCGCCTTCATCGCCGCGATCGCCACCAGCCCCGAACCGGAGGCAAAGTCGACCACACGGCGGCCGCGCACGACCTCGGGATGATCGAGGATGTAGCGGGCGAGCCCCTGCCCGCCGGCCCAGGCAAAGGCCCAGAACGGCGGCGGCAGGCCGATCTCCTGCAACTCTTCCTCGGTCTTCAGCCAGAGTTCATGCGCTTCCGTCGCCAGGTGCAGGCGGATCTCCGGCACATGCGGCGGCGTGAGCACATCGGTGTTTTCGAGGATGAAGCTTTCCGGATCGGTCTTCACAAAACTCTCCGCGCCTGCCCGAGCGTCCCGGACAGGCGGAAAACAGGACTAGCGCGGCGGATTGTCCAGCCCGCCCATGCGGCAGACCTCGATCCACTCGTCCTCGGTCACCGGCTGCACAGACAGGCGCATGGAGGTGACGAGCGACATCTTGGCGAGCTTCGGATTGTCCTTGATCTCCTTCAGCGTCACCGGCCGCGGCATGTCCATCACGGCGCGGATATCGACGCAGTCCCAGCGGGCGTCGCCCTCGGCGGTCGAATCCGGATGCGACAGCGCGCAGACCTCGGAGATGCCGACGATCTCCAGCCCCTCATTCGAGTGGTAGAAGAAGCCTTTGTCGCCGATCTGCATCGCCCGCATGTTGTTGCGCGCCTGATAGTTGCGCACGCCGGTCCATTCGGTGCCCTTGGCGCCCGCGTCCTTCTGCATCTGCCAGGACCACTTGAACGGTTCGGATTTGTAGAGCCAATGCGCCATCTTGGTCTCACGCCTCCGGATTGTTGAAGACCCAGTTGAAGGCCTTGATCTCGACATTGGAAAAGAGCCCGGCCTTGGCATAGGGATCGGCTTCAGCGATCGCCCGCGCCTCGTCGATGGTCTCGGCCTTGACAAGCACCAGGCTGCCGGTTGGCTTGCCGTCGTCGCCGAGGAAGGGGCCGGCCATCTTCAGGATACCCTTGGCATTCAGATCGTTGAGATAGGCGACGTGATCGGGACGGGTGTCGAGCCGAAGCTGCAGCGCGCCCGGCTTGTCGGTGCAATGAAGTGCGAAGAGCATGCTTCCTCCTAGAGTTTTCGTTGGCGCGGGTGCGGGCGGAAGACCGCCGCTCCCTTCATTCCTGGGTGATCGGGCGGGTCATCAACTGTTCGAGCGCGGTGCGGACATCGAGCTTGCCGTCGATGATCGCCGCCACCGCTTCGGTGATCGGCATTTCGACGCCAAGATCATGGGCGACGCGGGCGGCGACCGATGCGGCGAATGCGCCTTCGACCAGTTCGCCCTTGCGTCCGCTGGCCCGGCCATCCTTGCCGAGCGCAATGCCGAAACGCAGGTTGCGCGACTGATGGCTGGTCGCCGTCAACACGAGATCGCCAAGGCCGGAGAGACCGCGCACCGTATCGGCCTCGCCGCCCTCCGCAGCAATGAAGCGCGACATCTCGGCAAGACCGCGCGAAATCAGCGCCGCACGAGCGCTATCGCCAAGGCCCGCGCCCTCGACGATGCCACAGGCGATCGCCAGCACGTTTTTGAGCGCGCCGCCGAGCTGCACGCCGATGCGATCCTCCGAGGGGTAGAGTCGGAAGGTCGGGCCCGAGAGCACCTCGGCCAGCATCGTCGCCGTTGCGGCATCGGCCGCTGCGATGACCATCGCGGTCGGCAGGCCCTTGGCGATATCAGCGGCAAAACCGGGACCGGAGAGCACGCCGATCGAACGGCCGGGCAGTTCCTCCGCCAGAACGTCTGTCAGCAAACGGCCAGTCGCCTGCTCCATGCCCTTGGCACAGGTGACGATCGTGGCTGCAGCGTTGATCTGAGGGCCATACTGCCGTGCCGCATCCCGGTGTGCCTGCGACGGCATGACGAAGAGCACGACTTCGGCGTCCGCGAGCACGGAGACATCGGCCGTATGCTTCAGCGCCGCCGGCAGATCGATACCCGGCAGGGCATCCTCATTGCGGCCGGTGTCGCGGCAGGCTTCGGCAATCTCCGGACGACGGGCCAGCAGCGTCACGTTGCTGCCTTCAGCCGAGGCGGCAACCGCGGCGAGCGCGGTGCCGAAGGCGCCAGCGCCGACCACGACGATCTTCGGCCCGTTCTTGGAAATGTCGTTCATGCTCTATCCGTATGCTCTAAATCTTGTCACGCCTTGGCGCCGCGCTTGCCGGAACCGAGCAGCGCCTGCGCCTGGGCGTCGAGCGGCCAGCGCGAGCGCGGCGCGACATCAAGGCCGTCGGCTGCCATGCCTGCCGCCAGCCGTTCGGCACCGGCCCAGGCGATCATCGCAGCGTTGTCAGTGCAGAGAGAAAGCGGCGGCGCGATGAACTCGAAGCCGTTCTTGCCACAGAGTTCCTGCAGTGTCGCCCGCAGCACCTGGTTGGCGGCAACGCCGCCGGCCACCACCAGTGCCGGGTGCGCAACACCGCCATGTTCCGCCTTGAAGCGCTTCAGGCCGCGACCGACGCGATCCTTGAGCGTGCGCGAGATCGCCCGCTGGAAGGAGGCGCAGATATCGGCGATGTCCTGCTCCGTGACCGGCTCCAGCGATTGCGCCGCCTGGCG
Source organism: Ensifer sp. PDNC004 (assembly GCF_016919405.1). NCBI lineage: Bacteria > Pseudomonadati > Pseudomonadota > Alphaproteobacteria > Hyphomicrobiales > Rhizobiaceae > Ensifer > Ensifer sp. PDNC004. The sequence goes on along the minus strand of NZ_CP070353.1, from coordinate 3,186,470 downwards.
CACTGCCGTCTTCAATCCCGAGAAGGAGAAGTCGAGCCTGGCATCGCCAACGAGCGGGCGCGGAAAATCGAAACGCTGCGGATCGCCCGCAAGCGCTGCCCGCTCCACCGCCGGACCACCCGGGTAGGGAAGGCCGAGCAGCTTGGCCGTCTTGTCGAAGGCCTCGCCGAGTGCATCGTCGATCGTCGTGCCCCAGCGTTCGTAGTCGCCGACACCTTTGACGAGGATCAGCTGCGTATGGCCGCCGGAGACGAGCAGCATCAGATAGGGGAAGGAGAGCCCATCGGTCAGCCGCGCCGTCAGCGCATGGCCCTCGAGATGGTTGACAGCATAGAGCGGCTTGCCGGTTGCCCGCGCGATTGCCTTGCCGGTCATCAGCCCGACGATCAGGCCGCCGATCAGACCGGGACCACTTGTCGCAGCAATGGCGTCGATATCGGAAAGGGTAACGCCGGCCCTGAGCAGCGCTTCCTCGATCAGCGTATCGAGCGCCTCCACATGAGCGCGCGCCGCGATCTCCGGAACCACGCCGCCATAGGCGCTGTGCTCTTCCAGCTGGCTTAAGACCACGTCGCCGAGGATATGGCCCTTGCCGTCGGAATCGCGCAAAATGACGGAAGCGGCGGTTTCGTCGCAGCTTGTTTCTATGCCGAGGATGCGCAGGGGCGGAGACATCAGGGTTTACTCAAAGATTGCGGTCGCACCGAAAGGTGGGTACACGGAACTCCGGTAACAATGGATAGCCTTTGATGCAAACAAAACCTTTCCGGATCGGCACGCGCGGCAGCCCGCTGGCGCTCGCTCAAGCCCATGAAACGCGCGATCGCCTCGCTGCGGCGCATGGTCTTTCGCCGGAAATGTTCGAGGTCGTCATCCTCTCGACCAAGGGCGACCGGATCATCGACCGCTCGCTCGCCGAGATCGGCGGCAAGGGTCTGTTCACCGAGGAGATCGAGCAGCAATTGCTTTCGGGCGAACTCGATTTCGCCGTGCATTCGTCCAAGGACATGCCGACGAAACTGCCTGACGGGCTCTGTCTTTCCGCCTTCCTGCCGCGTGAGGACATTCGCGATGCCTTCATCGGCCGGACGGCAAAAAAACTGATGGAGTTGCCGCAGGGCGTGACCGTCGGCTCCTCGTCGCTGCGACGCCAGGCGCTGATCCGCCGGCTGCGTCCGGATATCAATGTCATCACCTATCGCGGCCAGGTGGAGACGCGGCTGCGGAAACTCGCAGAGGGCCAGGTCGATGCGACGCTGCTTGCCTATGCAGGCCTCAAGCGGCTCGGCATGACCGACGTTCCGACCGAACTGCTCGACCCCCAGCAATTCCCGCCGGCTCCGGCGCAAGGCGCGATCTGCATCGAGAGCCGCATCGGCGACAGCCGCATCAACGACCTGCTCGCAGCCATCGACGATGCCCGCACCCATGAGGCCGTCGCTTGCGAGCGTGGCTTCCTGGCAACGCTCGACGGCTCCTGCCGCACGCCGATCGCCGGTCTCGCCACCTCGGACGGCAGCCATCTGAGCTTCTCCGGCATGATCCTCACGCCCGACGGCCAGACACATCACCGGGTCACGATCGAGGGCAAGGCCACCGACGCCGAAGCGCTTGGGCAAAAGGCCGGCGAAGAGATCCGCACCAAGGCCGGCCCCGGCTTCTTTGCAAGCTGGACCTGAAGCCATGCGCGTGCTCGTCACCCGGCCGCTTCCGGCCGCCGAGGCGACGGTACGCCGGCTGGAGGCCGCCGGCCACCAGCCGATCCTGCTGCCCTTGATGCAGGCGACCCATCTTGCTGCAGCTGCCGTCACCGCGCTTGAAGTGCCGCATGCGGCGATCGTGCTCACCAGCGCCGAAGCGATCCGGGTACTCGTCTCGTCCGGCGCAGACCTGTCACAACATCTGGCGACCCCGTGCTTCTGCGTCGGCGCTGCGACGGCGCAGGCGGCAGCCGGGCTCGGTTTCACCGATCTGCGCATAGCGGAGGGAACCGGCCAGTCCCTGGCGGAACTGATCGGCGCGACCATCGACACGCTGCCACCGCTTCCCCTGCTCTATCTCGCAGGAACGCCGCGCTCCGAAGGGCTGGAAATGGGCCTGAGGCAAGACGGCATCGAGCACCGGACGGTCGAGTGCTACCGCATGGAGCCGATCGCCCATCCGCGCGCCGCGATCGAAGATCTGCGGCGAAGCAACCGTCCCGACACCGTGCTTTTATACTCGCGGGAGACCGCGCGACAGTTCGTTCGCCTGCTTTCCGAAGCCGGCGTCGATGCCGCTTCCTTTGCGCCGCGCTACCTCTGCCTCAGCCCCGTGGTGGCCGAGGCGCTGCCGGGTAACGTCGTGGCGGAGACTGCCGCAAAGCCCGATGAAGACAGCCTTTTCAGTCTTCTCTAACATCGAATTCATCCAAAAACGGAACGGAGGGGCTTTCCCTCACCGTTCCGGCTGACTAGGTTTGAAGGAAGAGCCGACAGGCACCAACGGTAAGAGGTCACCATGGTATCGGAAAACCCGCCGCGCCGCTCGAAGTCCGAGAAGGAACCGCTGACGATCGACCTCGAAGCGGAGAAAACCGTTGCGGAACCGGCCGGCCCGGAAGCAACCGGCGAGACGCTGGCAGACACTGCGACCGAAAGCGCATCGAACAAGACCGAGACGGATGAACCGGTAACGGACAGCAGCGACAACAGCGCCGCCGGATCCCGCCTGGACGAAGAAATCGAGGAGCAGCGCGCCGATGCTGCCGCCGACGCGGCTGCGGCCGCCTTTGCCGAAGAGCCGCCGCACGTCGTGACGCGTGACCCGGAACCGACGCCACGGCCTAAACCGGTCTCCAATTCTGGAGCGCTCGCCGCCGGCATCGTCGGCGGTCTCGTGACGCTGCTTGGCTTCGGCGGCCTGCAATATGCCGGCATCGTCCCCGGGCTCGGGCCGACCCGCGGCGTCGAGCAGAACATTTCCGGCGAGCTGCAGGCCCTGCGCGACCAGATCGCGGCGCTGCCCACGCCCGCAGCCGTCGTCGACAACACCGCGCTCGAAGGTCGTATCGCCGCGCTCGAGCAGTCCGCCTCCCAGCCGGCCACAAACGGCGCACCCAGCGCCGCGGTCGAGACGCTGAAGGCGGAGGTCGATAATCTCACCAAGGAGCTCGCCGGCCTGAAGACGGCGCTCGCCGACGCGCAGCAGGCAGCAACCGCCGAGAAGGCGGAACTGACGAGCCGCATCGAGACCGCCGAGCAGAAGCTCAACGAGCCGGTCAACGATATCCAGATGGCGAAGGCCGTTGCGGTCACCGCACTGAAGTCGGCGATCGATCGCGGCGGGCCCTTCCTCGCCGAACTCGACGCGCTGCGCAGCATCGCGCCGGACGAACAGGCCGTCGCGGCGCTCGCCCAGGATGCCCAGGTCGGCGTGCCGACCCGCACGGATCTGCGCCGCGAATTCCCGAAAACCGCCGACTCCATGCTCGACGCTCTCAACCAGCCCGATCCCAACGAGGGCATCTTCGACCGGCTGGTGTCCAGCGCCATGTCCGGCATCCGCGTGCGTCCCGTCGGCAGCGTCGAGGGCGAAACGCCCGAAGCCGTCATCGCCCGGATCGAGGACAAGCTGAACAATGGCGATCTCAAGGGCGCCGCTTTGGAATGGGATGGGCTGCCGGACGCGGCCAAGCCTGTGGGCGAGGCCTACAAGGCCAAGCTCGACCAGCGTCTGCGGGTCGAAGCCGCGATCGATGCCGCCGTCGCTGCGACGATGGCTAAACCAGGCACGGAAGGCTGAGGGAACCAGATATGATCCGCATTCTGATTTTCATCCTGATCGTGCTTGGTCTCGGCCTCGGCTTCGCCTGGCTCGCCGACCGGCCGGGTGAACTCTCGGTCGTCTGGCAGGGCCAGCTGATCGAGATGAGCCTGATGCGCGCCGCATCGCTGCTGATCTCGCTGATTGCCGCGGTGCTGATCGTCGTCTGGCTGGTGCGCACCATCTGGCTCTCGCCGCACACGGTCACCCGCTATTTCCGAGCCCGCAAGCGCGACCGCGGCTACCAGGCACTGTCGACCGGCCTGATCGCCGCCGGCGCCGGTGACGCCAATCTTGCCCGCAAGATGACTGCCCGCACCCGTGGCCTGATCAGCGCCGACCAGGAACCGCTGATCCACCTGCTCGAAGCACAGACCGCGCTGATCGAAGGCAAGTACGACGATGCCCGCCGCAAGTTCGAGCTGATGGCCGACGATCCGGAGACGCGCGAACTCGGGCTCCGCGGCCTCTATCTAGAAGCCAAGCGCCTCGGCGCCCATGAGGCCGCCCGGCAATATGCCGAGCGCGCTGCCGAAAAGTCGCCGCACCTGCCCTGGGCAGCACTTGCGACCCTCGACAGCCAGAGCCAGGCCGGACAGTGGGACGATGCGCTGCGCCTGCTCGACCAGAGCCGTGTCGCCCATGTGCTCGACCGCAAGGAAGCCGACCGCAAGAAGGCAGTGCTCTTGACCGCCCGGGCCATCAGCAAGCTCGACGGCGACATGAAGGCGGCGCGCGACGACGCGCTTGCCGCGCTGAAGCTCGACGAACATCTGGTGCCGGCGGCGCTGACGGCCGCCAAGGCGCTGTTTCGCGAGGACAACCTGCGCAAGGGCACCGCGATCCTCGAAAAGAACTGGAAGCACGAGCCGCATCCGGACGTGGCACGGCTCTACGTGCGCGCCCGCGGCGGCGACACTGCCGTCGACCGGTTGAAACGGGCACGCAAGCTCGAAGCCTTGAAGCCCAACAATGCCGTGGCGATGGCCGCCGTCGCCGAGGCAGCACTCGAAGCGCGCGAGCTGCTTCTGGCCCGCACCAAGGCGGAAGCCGCCGCCCGGCTCGACCCGACCGAGAGCATCTTCCTGTTGCTTGCCGACATCGAAGAGGCCGACACCGGCGACGAGGGGCGCATCCGTCACTGGATGGCGCAGGCGCTGAAGAGCCCGCGCGATCCCGCCTGGACCGCCGATGGCGTGACCTCGCCGACCTGGCTGCCCGTCTCGCCGGTCAGTGGCCGTCTCGACGCCTTCGAATGGAAGGCGCCACCGCATACGCTTTCGGCCACGGTCGACCACGACCAGTCGAACGCCGACGAGGCGATCCGCAGCCTGCCCGCCGTGGTGGAGGCGCATGTGCACGAGCCCGCACCCGCAGCCCGGCGCAGCGAGGCACCCGTGATCCTGGAGGCCGAGCGCGAGGAGCCGCGTCCGATCAAGGTCGCCGAGCGCAAGGCGCCGGAGCCGATCGCCGACAAGCCTCCGGTCAAGGCGGAAAAGGAAGAGGCTGCGAATGGCGAGCACAGGCCCGATCCCTTCTTCGGCCGCCCGCCGGATGACCCCGGCGTGCGCGATCCGGCCGCTGGCGAGAAGGCTCCGGAAAAGACGACTTTCCGATTGTTCTGAGTTCTCAAGGGGCTGTGGCAAAATACATGTTTGAACGCTTACGGACGTTTCTCGATGGCCTGACCGGCCCGGCGAAGCGCATAGAGCATGGCGATCCGCGCGTGGCGGTCATCGCTCTCTGTTTCCAGGTGATGGAGGCCGACGGCCGGATCCTCGCGTCCGAACGGCGCAAGATGCGCAAGGTCATCAAGGAGCACTACAAGCTCGACGATGCCTCGCTCTCCGCCTTGATCGAAGCCGGCGAGACTGCCGAGAGCGAGGCGATCGACTTCTATCAATTTACCGCCGAGCTCAAGCGCCACCTCTCCGAGGAGCAGCGCGTCGAACTCGTCGGCATGCTCTGGGACGTCGTCTATGCCGATGGCGAGCGCAGCGAGATGGAAGATCACGTGATCTGGCGTATTGCCGATCTGCTCGGGGTCTCCGGTCGCGACCGGGTGCTGCAGCGCCAGGAGGCGGCAGCCAGAAGCGACACGGTCGAGAAAGCCGAGTCACAACAGGATAACTGAAATGCCGATGCCCGACGACAGCGCGCGAAAACCCGTCCTGATCATCCTGCATCAGGAGCGATCGAGCGCCGGCCGCGTCGGCCAGATACTCGAACAAAAGGGTTTCGGGCTCGACATCCGTCGCCCGGCGCTTGGTGACGACCTGCCGGAAACGCTGGAACGGCACAGCGGCACGATCGTGTTCGGCGGTCCGATGAGCGCCAACGACGAGGAAGAGTTCGTCCGCCGCGAGATCGACTGGCTTTCCGTGCCGCTCAAGGAAAACAAGCCTTATCTCGGCATCTGCCTCGGCGCGCAGATGCTGGCGCGCAACCTCGGCGGCTCGGTGGCGCCGCATCACGAGGGCATGACCGAAATCGGCTGGTATCCGCTGGTTGCGACCGAAGCCGGCAAGGCGCTGATGGACTGGCCGGCCATGGTCTACCATTTCCATCGCGAGGGCTTCGACCTGCCCTCCGGCGCCGAACTGCTCGCAACCGGCGACACCTATCCCAACCAGGCCTTCCGCTATGGCGACAATGCCTGGGGCATCCAGTTCCACGGCGAGCTTACCCGCGCCATGATGCACCGCTGGGTCGTGCACGGCGCGCACCGCTTCGAGATGCCCGGCGCCCAGGTGGGCAAGGCCCATCTCGACGGCCGCATGCAGCACGACGGGCCGCTGCGCACCTGGATGGAAAACTTCCTGGAACTGATTTTCATGCGCAATGAACGAAAGGCGGAAAGCGCGTAACGCGCCCTCTGTCCCCACCGTCTACTTGTGGTGATCAGGCACGTCGAGCGTGTCGATCTTGCGCAACTGCGGAAAGCCGAGCGCCCAGAGCCCTGAGACGAGCAGCGTGCCCATGCCGCCGAAGACGACGGCAAAGACCCCGCCGAAACCCGACGCCATCATGCCGGCGCGGAATTCTCCAAGCTCGTTCGACGCGCCGATGAAGACCATGTTGACGGCGTTGACCCGGCCGCGCAGCTCGTCCGGCGTCCAGAGCGTGATCAGCGTCTCGCGCACATAGACCGAGACCATGTCGGCAGCGCCCATCACGACAAGCGCTCCGATCGAGATCCAGGGCGTTGCCGAAAGACCGAAGACGACCGTGCCGAGACCGAACAGCGCTACCCCTAAGAACATGTAAAAGCCGGCGCGGTGTCGGATCGGATGGGCGGCAAGCCAGACGGCCATGGCGACGGCGCCGATACCAGGGGCAGCACGCAGGAGACCGAGCCCCCAGGGGCCGAGGTCGAGGATATCGCGGGCAAAGACCGGCATCAGCGCCACAGCGCCGCCGAGCAGCACCGCAAAGAGGTCGAGCGATATGGCGCCGAGCACCACCTTCTCCGCCTTGATGTAGCGAAAGCCTGCCGTGATCGTCTGCCAGCTTTGCGCCGAGGGCGCGGTGCGCGTTGCCGGCTTCGGAATGGCAAAGACCATGAATGCGGAGGCGAGGAAGAAGCAGAAGCCGATGGCATAGGGAAAGACCGCGCCGAGCGCATAGATCAGGCCGCCCGCGACCGGACCGACGATCATCGCGGTCTGCCAGGAGGTGGAGTTCCAGGCGATCGCATTGGGTAGGTCCTCGGGCGGCACGAGATTGGGCGCCAGCGATTGCGACGCCGGCGCGAGGAACGCGCGCTCGATGCCGAAGACCACGAGAACCGCATAGACCGGCCAGGGCGAAAACAGCCCGGTGACCGTGAGCGCGAGCAGCGCCGCCGCGCAAAGCGTGCTGACGACCATGCAGACACCCATGATCATGCGCCGGTTGTAGCGGTCCGCCACGGATCCGGTGACGAGGATCAACACCAGCGACGGCAAAAACTGGAAGAGACCGATCAGGCCGAGATCGAAAGGATCGCGCGTCAGATCATAGATCTGCCAGCCGACGGCGACCGAGATGATCTGGATCGCGAAGTAAGCGAGGAAGCGGGAAAAGAAATAGCGGCGATAGCCGACATGCCGAAAGGCGGCAAAACGATGCGAGGCATGAACGGCGGACATGGGGAGGCGCTCCTAAAGCACGTCGCGCGAGAGTGTGTAGCGGCTTTGCGAGAACGACATGCGACAACTCAGAACCTAAAGCGCAAGCGGCGGGTCCGAAAGATCACACCGCGCTTTACTGACACCGACTGTCGAACGGCCTCATGTTAAACATGATCGCGCCCGATAAACCGGCGTACTTGCTCGTTTAGGTCTCAATGTCTACATGTCTGTCAATAACGATTTGGAGACCGGCATGCTTGCTGTCATCGGCACTTTGAACTTCATCATCAACATCGCGTGGTTTCTGGTCATCGCGTCGGCCATCTTTTCCTGGCTCTACGCGTTCAACGTCATCAACGTGAACAACCAGGCGATCAACATGATCGGCCGCTCGCTCTACCAGCTGACCGAGCCGCTCTATCGCCCGATCCGCCGCGTGCTTCCCGACATGGGCGGCGTCGACCTGTCGCCGCTGGTCGTGCTGGTGATCCTCTATTTCATCCAGCTCTTCCTCAACACCACGATCGCGCCGGCCCTGCTTGGCTAACCATGGCCAGCAAGGCCTTCACCGCGCACGGCGATCACATTCGCCTGACGGTGCGCCTGACGCCGAATGGCGGCCGCGATGCCATTGATGGCGTGGAAGCGGCTGCCGACGGAGACGAACACCTGAAGGTTCGCGTCAGCGCGGTTCCGGAGAAGGGCAAGGCCAACCAGGCCCTGCTTGCCTTTCTCGCCAAGAAGCTCGGGCTCGCCAAGAGCAAGCTCTCCCTCATCTCAGGCGAAACACAGCGCAAAAAAATCCTCCGGATCGAGGGCGACCCGGAGGATTTGATAAGGCGTCTTGCCGAACTGGCCGGCAGATAAGGCTTACTTGGCGCCCTTGGCGCGCTCAACCGCTTCCGCGATCAGCTGCTTGGCGACGGAAGCGTCCTTCCAGCCGAAGATCTTCACCCACTTGCCGGGCTCCAGATCCTTGTAGTGCTCGAAGAAGTGCTCGATCTGCTTCAGCGTGATTTCGGGCAGGTCGGTGTATTCGTGAACCTTGTCGTAGCGCTGGGTCAGATGAGCCGACGGAACGGCGATGATCTTTTCGTCCTTGCCGGAGTTGTCTTCCATCATCATCACGCCGATCGGGCGGACGTTGATGACGCAGCCGGGAACCAGCGGACGGGTGTTGCAGATCAGAACGTCGATCGGGTCGCCATCGTCCGAGAGCGTGTGCGGCACGAAGCCGTAGTTGCCCGGATAGGTCATCGGCGTGTAGAGGAAGCGGTCGACAACCAGCGTGCCGGCTTCCTTGTCCATCTCGTACTTGATCGGATGGCCGCCGACGGGAACTTCAACGATCACGTTGACATCTTCTGGTGGATTCTTTCCGATGGAAATCGCGTCGATGCGCATGGATCTACTCCAGGGTCGGTTTGAGAAGTTTGCCCGTCGGATAAAGGGAAACATGCCGCGATGCAACATAACTTTCGTCCGTAGCGCAGATTCAACCGGTCGTTTCGTGCCTGTCGATCGACCGCCAAGGGTCTGCCAGTCGCGTTTGAGGGAGTTTCGCATGAACGGAAGGGTTGCATGCCTGGCGCTGATGCTTTTGTCCGCCGGCCCCGTCTTGGCCAATGAGAGCGTCTATACCGACTTAGGCCGCGACACGTGCAAGACGATCGCCGAAGAAGAGGGCATGTACGCGCTGATGACCTGCCCCGGTCATGCGGACTACCCCGTTCGCTTCAAGGAGGCCGACATCCGCCAGAGCGTCTCGTTCGGTCACCTGAACCAACGCTATGCCGACGATGCTTTCGAGAGTTTCATTCCGTTCAACCACGCCGGCACGACCGTGGAGTGGCGGATTGCCAAGGATGGCAAGGCCGTCGCGACGATCCTGCGCTGGTTCATCGAGAACACCGACGCGTCCGGCGCTTCGGTTCCCGCACTTCAAGGGCAGGTGCTCGTCATCTCCAAGGTGGCCGAGAAGGATGACGGCAAAGGCTGCGTCGCCGGCTATGTCGATGCGCTTGCCAATCCCGATCCGAATGCGCTCGCCCGCAAGATCGCCGACGAGGTGGCACCGACCTTCCGCTGCGGCATCGACAAGCCCGCCTATCACGGCACGCGGGGCGACAAGGCGGCCGCCCCCAACAACCAACTGCCTGAATAAGTCTTTGATTTCAGTGTTGCGAAGGCATCGCGCCTAGTTCCAGGCGAAGCCGACCTTCTTCAGGTGCTTGTCGCCGAAATCTTCCATGCCTTCGGCGATGTCGATACCGCCGGCACCCTGGAAGAACTGGTAGGCATGCTCGCTGTCCTCGAGGCACCAGACGACGAGGCCACGGCAGCCGAGCGAACGCAGCAGGCTCTTGGCCTCGCCGAAGAGGATACGCCCGAGGCCGATGCCCTGGTATTCCGGCCGAAGGTAGATCTCGTAGATCTCGCCTTCCTGCGGCAGGGCCTTGGCCCGGCTGAGGCCGAGCGTTGCATAGCCGGCGATGGTTCCGGCCACGTCAACGACGAGCAGCGTGGCAGGCCCGCGGGTCGCCTTGCGCCACCAGGTCTCGTCGCGGCGATTGACCATCTGAACGAGCGGACGATGGGGGATGAGACCGCCATAGGTCTGCAGCCACGAAACGCGGTGCACATCGGCAATTGCCGACGCTTCCTGCGGCTCCCCGGGCCGAATCTCTATCGAAACAGTCTTCATGACTCGCGACTCTAAACACACACAAGGCGAACAGGAATCCCGCCCGGTTGCCGGCCTGCGTTAACCCACAGGCAACTTTAACGGCACCCAATGGAAGGTTAACGCCTTTTTAACTTTATCCGCAAGTCGCCCATCGGTGGCACACACAGCAAAAAACCCCGGATCGCTCCGGGGTTTTTCTGAAAGTCATGGGATCGATCAGGATCGATCAGGCAGCGCCGGCCGTGCGGGCCTTTTCGAAGCGCTTGCGATCGTTCGGGTCGAGGTGCAGCTTGCGCAGACGGATCGACTTCGGCGTCACTTCGACGAGCTCGTCGTCCTGGATCCAGGAGAGCGCGCGCTCAAGCGTCATGCGGATCGGCGGCGTCAGGCGAACAGCTTCGTCCTTGCCGGCGGCGCGCATGTTGGTGAGCTTCTTGCCCTTGAGAACGTTCACTTCGAGGTCGTTGTCGCGGGTGTGGATGCCGATGATCATGCCGGCATAGACCTTCTCGCCGGCGTCGATGATCATCGGGCCGCGGTCTTCCAGGTTGAACATCGCGTAGGCAACCGATTCACCGGCGTCGTTCGACAGGAGAACGCCGTTGACGCGACCACCGATCTCACCCTTGTAGGGCTGGTAGGCGTGGAACAGGCGGTTCATGATCGCCGTGCCGCGGGTGTCGGTCAGAAGTTCCGACTGGTAGCCGATGAGGCCGCGGGTCGGAGCGAAGAACACCAGACGGACGCGGTTGCCGCCGGACGGACGCAGCTCGACCATTTCGGCCTTGCGCTCGGACATCTTCTGCACGACGACGCCCGAATGCTCTTCGTCAACGTCGATGACGACTTCTTCGATCGGCTCGAGCAGCTGGCCGTTGTCATCCTTGTGCATGACGACGCGCGGACGCGAAACGGCAAGTTCGAAGCCTTCGCGGCGCATGGTTTCGATCAGAACCGCAAGCTGCAGTTCGCCGCGGCCCGACACGAAGAAGGAGTCCTTTTCCGAGGATTCTTCGATCTTCAGCGCAACGTTGCCTTCGGCTTCCTTGAACAGGCGATCGCGGATGACGCGGCTCGTGACCTTGTCGCCTTCGGTGCCGGCGAGCGGCGAGTCGTTGACGATGAAGGACATGGTAACGGTCGGCGGGTCGATCGGCTGGGCGGTCAGCGCTTCGGCAACGCTCGGGTCGCAGAAGGTGTCGGCGACGGTGCCCTTGGTAAGGCCGGCGATCGCGACGATGTCGCCCGCGTGCGCTTCTTCGATCGGCTGACGCTCGATGCCGCGGAAGGCGAGGATCTTCGAGATACGACCGCTTTCGAGCAGCTTGCCATCCTGGCCGAGCACCTTGACGGCCTGGTTCGGCTTGACCGAGCCCGAGTGAACGCGGCCGGTGATGATACGGCCAAGGAAGGGGTTGGCTTCAAGGATCGTGCCGATCATGCGGAACGGGCCTTCGGCAACCGTCGGCTCCGGCACGTGCTTAAGCACCAGGTCGAGCAACGGCGCCATGCCCTGGTCCTTCGGACCTTCCGGGTTGACGTTCATCCAGCCATCGCGGCCCGAACCGTAGAGGATCGGGAAGTCGAGCTGCTCGTCGGAAGCGTCGAGGTTGGCGAAGAGGTCGAAGACTTCGTTGATGACTTCTTCGTGGCGACCATCCGGGCGGTCGATCTTGTTGATGGCGACGATCGGCTTCAGACCGACCTTCAAGGCCTTACCGACGACGAACTTCGTCTGCGGCATCGGGCCTTCGGAAGCGTCGACGAGAACGATGGCGCCATCCACCATCGACAGGATGCGCTCGACTTCACCGCCGAAGTCGGCGTGGCCGGGGGTATCGACGATGTTGATGCGCGTTCCCTTCCACTCGACCGAGGTCGCCTTGGCGAGAATGGTGATGCCGCGTTCTTTTTCGATGTCGTTGGAGTCCATGACGCGTTCGGCAACGCGCTGGTTTTCGCGGAACGAGCCCGACTGCTTCAGGAGCTCGTCAACAAGGGTCGTTTTCCCATGGTCGACGTGCGCGATAATCGCGATGTTACGAATGCTCATTTTTCGTCTCGGAAGGTTCAGGGCAAGCCCCGATGGGCCACGCCGCTTTTTCAATGGTCGCGCTCATACAGGTTTTTTTGCGATTGCGAAAGGGGGGCGCACGCATGAGCGTCGTGGTCAAATGCCGGTAGGCCATGGGTTTGCACTCGCCAGGGGTCTCGCGAACGCCGTTTGGAAAGCTGTTGGCCGCAACCGAATTCCTCATGCAATTGCGGCCGGATCGAGCGTCACGCGCCAGAGTTCCTGGTCCTGCCGGTCCATCAGCCGCACCGTCATTTGCTGCGTCTGGCCGTTGATATCGACGATGCCGAAGAACTGCAGGCCGGCCGATGGCGGCAGGTTGCTGTCGATGCCGCCGCCGGACGCCTTGATGAAGCGGACCTCCGGCCCGAAGGTCATGTCGAGCTCCTTCGGCCCATAGGTGCCGGAATGCAGCGGCCCGGACACGAACTCCCAGAACGGCGTGAAATCCTTGAAGGCGGCGCGACCCGGATCGTAGTGATGCGCGGCGGTGTAGTGCACGTCCGCCGTCAGCCAGACGAGATTGTCGATGCCGTTGTCGCGGATGAAGCGCAGAAGATCGGCAAACTCGCGCTCGCGCCCTTGAGGCGCGCCATTATCGCCATTGGCGATCGCGTCCGAACCGCGCCGGTTGGTGTAATCGTCCCAGACGATGAGACCGATCGGCATGTCGCAGGCGATCACTTTCCAGGTGGCTCGCGAGGCAGCCAACTCGCGCTTTAGCCAGTCGACCTGTCGCCAGCCGAACAGCGCGCCGCCGCCGTCTTCCTGGTTGGCGCCACGATAGGATCTGAGGTCGACGAAAAACACGTCGAGCATGGGACCATAGGCGATCTTGCGGAAGATGCGGCCGGGCTGCGTCGCGACGTTGCGGATCGGCGTCATCTCGTTGAACGCCCGTGCCGCCCGCTCGGCATAGACGGCGATATCCTTGTCGGGATAACGCGCATCGTCGCTAAGGTCGGTCGAGGCCGACCAGTTGTTCAGCACCTCGTGGTCGTCCCATTGATAGAAGGTCGGGCAGACGGCGTTCAGCTGCCGCACGTGCTCATCGAGCAGATTGTATTTCCATTGCCCACGATATTCTTCCAGCGTGCGCGCCACGTCACGTTTCTCATGCGTCACCACCCGGTTCTTCCAGATGCCGCCATCGCGAAGCTTGATCTCGTCGGGGATCGGGTTGTCCGCATAGATCGTGTCGCCGGAATGAATGAAGAAGTCCGGCTCGTGCTGGCGCATCGTCGAATAGGTCTTCATGCCGACATCGTCGATGCCCCAGCCCTGCCCGGCGGTATCGCCTGACCAGACGAAGCGGATCGAGCGCTTGCGCAAGGGGGCCGTGCGGAACCGGCCGGTGACCGGCTCGGAGACGCGGTTCACGTCGTAGAGATCCGTGGCGGTGAAGCGATAGAAGATGTCCTGGTCCGGCAGCAACCCATCGAGCGAGCACTTGACCGCACAGTCCGTCTGCGGCGTCGCGGTCAGATCGGCAAGGCGAAAGGAATTGGAGAAGCTCTCGGTGGTCGAATATTCGACCGACACCTTCGACGGACGATCCACTCGCGTCCAGATCATGCCGGAGGATGTGTCGACATCGCCCGATTGCACGCCATGAATGAATTCCGGCCGCCCGTAGCCGCGCGCATAAAAGGGTGTCGCGAGACCGGATGAGGCCACGAAGCCCGCGGCACCGGCGGAAAGCAGGAAAGAACGCCTTGAAAGCGTCTTGAGGATATCGGCCAAACAGACCTCCGATTCGGCAGCGCCATCGTGCGTGCCGGACCTTTGGTCATCTGGGTGTCAGCGACGTAACAGGGCCATGAAACTATTTGAACGGTTTGGCGACAGTTCGGTGAAGGTCGGCGCCGGCCGCGGCGACAATGGCACGATGGCAATCGCCAACAATGCTGCTATCAAGGTGACCGTCGTTGACCTCGGTGAACCCAGGCAACGACCCCGCCCCTGCCGCCGATGGCGGCCCCCTATTCGACAGGTGATCATCGTGCCCCACGCCGCCAACGTCTCCGTCCGCGACCGCCTGGAACAGATCCTGAGCCGGCTCAACGATCGCCGGCACGCGGAAAAGGCTTTCGTCCGTCTCTATGAGGAAAGCGCGCGCCGCGAGGCCGACGCAGCCGACCGTCGCCGGCAGGCGGGGGATAGCCTTGGGCCGCTCGACGGCAAGATCGTTTCGATCAAGGATCTGCTGGATGTCGCCGGCGAACCGACGCTTGCCGGCTCCATCATTCGCCGCGATGCGCCGCCGGCCCAAGAAGACGCGCTCGTTGTCCAGCGGCTGCGCGCTGCCGGCGCCGTGATTATCGGCAAGACGCATATGACCGAATTCGCCTTCACGGCGGTCGGGCTCAATCCGCACTACCCCGTGCCCGGCAACGCCACCGACGAAAGCCTGATCCCCGGTGGCTCATCCTCTGGCGCCGGCGTCTCGGCGGCCGAAGGCACCTGCGACATCGCCATCGGCTCCGACACCGGCGGCTCCATCCGCATCCCTGCGGCGCTGAACGGCATCGTCGGCTTCAAGCCGACGGCGAACCGCATTCCGCTCGATGGCGCCTTTCCGCTCTCGCCGGTTCTGGATTCGCTCGGACCGCTCGCCCGGACCGTTGCCGACTGCGTTGCAGCTGACGCCGTGATGGCCGGCGAGCAACCAAAACCGCCCGTCGGCCGTGCGATCGCAGGCTTACGGATCGGCATCCCCCGCGGCCGGTTGTTTGAAGACGCCTCCCCCGAAGTCGCCGATGCCTTCGCCGCAAGCCTCGACCGGTTGGAGAAAGCGGGCGCTGAGATCGTCGACTGCACGATCGACGACTTGATCGAGAAACTCGGCGAAGCGACACGCATCGGCTCGATTGCGGGCCTAGAGGCAAGCCGCGTCCACGCGGACTGGCTGGGCGACGAGACCGCCCGCGTCGACGACAGGGTCAAGGTCTCGCTTCGCCGCCGCATCTTGGTGGCCGACGCGGCGATCTCGGCCCTGCTGCAAACCCGGCATGCGCTCACCCTCGCCATGGACGAGCGGCTTTCGCCCTATGACCTCATCGCACTGCCGACGACGCCGATTGCCGCCGTGTCGATTGCCAGCGTCGACAACGACGCCAAAGAGTACGACCGCGTGGAAAGTCTGCTGCTGCGCAACTGCCAGGTCGCCAACCAGTTCGATCTCACCGCCATTACCGTGCCGATGCCGGGCCTCGTGCGTCCGGCTGGACTGATGCTGGTGGGGAGAAACGGAACCGATGCGACCGTCCTATCCGTCGCTCTTTCGGCCGAAGCGTTGCTGCAGGAAAACTGAGCGGCAGCCGCTGGTCATGCCACGGCCGGTCGGCCTGCAAGCAGGCCGGGGCGGCAGTCGTTACGGACAAGGGTGCCGGAGC
This sequence comes from Ensifer sp. PDNC004, assembly GCF_016919405.1. Classification (NCBI taxonomy): domain Bacteria; kingdom Pseudomonadati; phylum Pseudomonadota; class Alphaproteobacteria; order Hyphomicrobiales; family Rhizobiaceae; genus Ensifer; species Ensifer sp. PDNC004. Next base: position 3,170,399 of record NZ_CP070353.1, on the reverse strand, counting down.
GACGATCGGGCCGTCCAAACAGGATCCGCAAAGCCTTGTCCTCTGCCGCCGCGCGCCCGCCTGCGGGCGCATAGCGTCAACGCTTCAGGGCGCGAAGGATCAGCCAGACGGGCACACCGATGACCAGCAAAATCACCACCCAATGCCAGATAGAAATTGTCATCATGCGCCTCCACCCCTTGCGCTAGCGACGCGCATTCCGAGCTCTCTCGAAAAGGTCGACACGTCGCCGGTTAGAACCGGGCGAAGATAGGGTGTTTCCTCGCCGATTCGCAACCGACGGTGGATCAGCCCGGAGGGGTAGCTCGCCGGGGAGACGCGCCCTGCTTCAATGCATCGTTTCGCCGGAGATCTCGTCGCTCAGGATGCGGAAGGCATCTTCAAGGGCGGCGACCAGCACGTCGGTCAGTTCGTCGCCGTCATTGTTCGCGAGATAGAGGGCAACCATCGAATCGGATGGATCGCGGTAATGCTCGATATCGTTTGACATATCATTGTCCTTTATTCGCCGTGTCACATCCCGGCCATTGAGGTGACGATAGGCGAAGGGACTTGCGTAAAGCTGGATGCATGATGTCCGACAAAGGGCATTCTGCACGCAACGTCGCGTTACTCTCCCTGCGTTCCCTAACGAGGTCGGCCGACAAAGGATAGAGGATAGCGACCTATTTCGCTCGCGCCGGGCGGCCGAGCACGCTAGAGCATGTCGCGGACGAACGGCGCGGGAATGAGCATGTCGAAGAAAACCAAGAGCGACGAAACCGCGGACGTGCAGCGCCTGAAGCTCGATTTCCCTGATATCCATGCGGATCTCATCGCCGGGCGCATCCCGTCGCTGCGCAAGGCGCTTATCGCGGCAGGGCTCAAGGACGAGCGCACGCGCCTCGACAAGCTCAAGAATTCCTGGACCAAGGCAAGCCCGGCCGAGCGTGAAACGTTCCTCAATTGGCTGAGCAGCAACGGCGCCGCGGACGGGTTTGCTCCGCGCGCTCAAATCGATCCACCGCTTGCAGCGCCCCCCGCGATTGCGAGCGGTCGTTACCTGCTGCCCGAAACGATCGCCGAAATCCGCACGATCATGAACCGCCGCCGGATGCGGGCGAACGACATCATGGCCGAGATGGGATTTGCCGGCGACGACCTGTCCCTCACCCGCGCCCTGTCGAAGGGCGCGAGCCTGCGGCTCTCGGTGATTGCCGCGCTGGAAACCTGGCTGCGCAACAACGCGGCGGAATGAACCTACAGGTCAATCGTCCGCTTTCGACGCCCCATTTCTCCGCCGCTGCAACCCGCATTGCCGGCGCCGCGACCGTTGCGCGCGTTCAGCAAAAGAAAATTGCAACTTAAACCTGAGCAGATCCTTGAAAGCACGAAAGCGGTGCTTTATGTTATTGCTCATGGCTCAGAGCAACCACACGTCGATCTTGTGCTACGACCTCGCGCCGGACGCGGACGCCAGACACGCGCTGGAAGAAACCTTCGTGGCCTACGCCGACATGCTGGCGATGCTCGATGAACTCGCCGGCGAAAAGGCGGGCGCCAACCTCGTAACGTTGCATGAACTTGCCTACGAAACGGTCCGGGAGCGCACCGGGCTTCCGGCACGGATGGTCACGCTCGGATTGCGTGACTTCGCGGCAAATCGCGGACAGCAGGCCAATGTCGGCCGGCTGCCGCTGGACGACAAGCTTTTTGCAATCAAGGGACCGTCGGACCTGACCGTCGCCACCGTGCGCGGTCGCGTCGCGATCCCATACGACGTCGCCGGTTATACATCCGGCACCCTGAATATCTTCGCCGCCCAGCTCGTTGCGCAGGACGGCGGCTATCAGATCCACATCGGCGTCACCCCGCATTCCGACCGAACGGAGAAGAAAATGATGACGAATGAAGGCATCCTGTCCCGCATGGGCCGCTTGATCGCCGGTCTCGCCAATGCCGCCGTCGACAAGGCGGAAGGCAGCAACAAGATCGTGATCGTCGAGCAGGCACTCCGCGAAATCGACGCGGCCGCCGAAGAGGCCCGGGTCGATATCGGCCAGGCGCGCGCCGAGGAATATCGCATCCTCAGCCGCCGCGACGAAATCCGCGCCGATCTCGAAAAGCTGGACGAGAAGATCCGCACCGCGATCTCCGCCGCGCGAGAGGATCTCGCCAAGGCCGGCGTCGCCCGCCAGATCGACCTGGAATCGCAGCTGGCCGCGCTGGACAAGGCGCTCGCCGGCGCCCGCACCGATCTCGAAGAGGGCCAGCAGGCGCTGCAGGCGGTGCTGGCCACCCGCCGCGAGGCCGAGGCGCGGCTTGCCGATCTCAAGCGCAGCATCGCCCAATTCCCCGACAGCAAGGTTTCGAGCCTGGCGAAGCCCAGCCCGGTGGACGGCGCCGCCCGTGCCGCTGCCGCCGTCTCCCGCGCCACGGGGGTACCGGGCGGAGAACACAGCAACAGCGCCGAGCTGGACGAACTCGACCGCCTGCATCGCGACCAGGCGATCGAGGCAAGGCTGGCCGCGCTCAAGGCAAAGCAGCACTGACGCCCATGCTGTTCTTCCTCGCCCCGGAATCCCTACCCTTCGCGGTTGCGGCGGTGATGTTGGCCGCCTTCACCGGCATCGAGCTCCTTTGCCTGCTGCTCGGCTTCTCGCTGGGCGAGGCGATCGACAAGGCCTGGCTGGACGACCACAACGCATTGGGCGGACTGATGTCCTGGTTCAATGTCGGCGGTGTGCCGCTGCTGGTCCTCCTGATGCTTTTCCTCGGCCTCTTCGCGATGACCGGCTTTGTCATCCAGGCGGTGGCCGGGGCCCTGTGGGCACCGTTGCCGGCCCTTGTCGCGGCGCTGCCGGCCCTCGCCGTCTCGCTGCCTGCGGTTCGGATGTCGAGCCGATGGGTGGCAAAGATCGTGCCGCGTGACGAAAGCTATGCCGTCGATCTCGGCGACTTCGTCGGCCGCAGCGGCGAAGTCACCGTCGGCCCGCTGGACCAGGGCCTGCCGGGACGCATCCGCCTCAAGGACCGCCACGGCAACTGGCATGTGCTGCGCGCACGCGCTGCCCGCAACGAGCAACCGATCGCCATTGGCGCACAGGTGCTCGTCGTCGATCGTGTTTCCAACATTTTCATTGCGATATCGGCGCCGGCAGACCTGCTGACGCCGCCCACTCCTTAATATTCCCTCGTCTTAAAGTCTCACGGAGCAATCATGTTTTATGAACTCTTGGTGCCGGCCGGCATCGGCATCGTCCTGATCCTCGGCATCGGCTTTGTTCTTGCATCGCTCTATACCCGCTCGAGCCGCGACGAAGCCTATGTGCGCACCGGCCTCGGCGGCCAGAAGGTGGTCCTCGACGGCGGCTCCATCGTGCTGCCGATCTTCCACTCGATCGCCCGCGTCAACCTCAAGACGCTGCGCCTCGAAGTCCGGCGCGGCGAAGGCGATGCACTGATTACCAAGGACCGCATGCGCGTCGATATCGGTGCGGAATTCTATGTCCGCGTGAAGCCCGATGCTTCCTCGATCGCGCTGGCAGCCCAGACGCTCGGCGACCGCACCAACGACGCCGAACAACTGCGCGTGCTGATCGAGGCCAAGTTCGTCGACGGCCTGCGCTCGGTTGCCGCCACCATGAGCCTCGACGCGCTCCAGGAACAGCGCATGGATTTCGTCAAGGCGGTGCAGGAAGCCGTCGGCGCGGATCTGCAGTCGAACGGTCTCGAACTCGAGTCCGTTTCGCTGACGAGGCTGGACCAGACGGATATCAAGCACTTCAACGCCAACAACTTCTTCGACGCCCATGGTCTTGCGGCGCTGACCCGCATCACCGAAGGCCGCAAGAAGGAGCGCAACGAGATCGTGCGCGATACCGAAGTGGCGATCGCCCAGAAGGACCTGGAAGCCCGCCAGCAATCGCTGACGATCGAACGCACCAAGCGCGAGGCGGAACTGAACCAGGAACGCGACATCGCCAACAAGTCGGCCGCCACCCGCGCCGAAACCGCGCAGCAGGAACAGGCGGCCAAACGCGCCGAGGAGGAGGCCCGCATCGCCGCCGAACAGGCGATCGCCGAGCGCGAGGCACTCGCCAAGCAGGCGCGCGAAAGCGCCAACATCGACGCCACCCGCGCCGTGCAGCAGCGCGACACGGAAGCCCGCCGCGACCTGCAGATCGTTTCGCAGGAAAGCGCCATTGCCGTTGCCAACAAGAGCCGGGAAGAATCGGAAGCCAAGGCCCAGGCTGAAACTGCCCGCGCGCTCGCCATCGCCGCGGAAGAAAAGGTGGAGACGGCAAAGGCCGTTGAAATCGCCGAACGCGAACGCCAGATCGCCGTCATCGACGCCCGCAAGAACGCCGAAACCGAGGCAACGGCCGTGACCGTTGGCGCCGAAGCCGAAAAGCAGGCGGCCCTCGACCAGGCCGATGCGATCAAGACGCTTGCCACCGCTGAGGCCGACGCCGCCATCATCAAGGCCAAGGGCGTGCTTGAAACCGGCAAGGCTGCGGCCGAAAGCGAGGCGCTGCTCAACGACGCCCGCAACAAGCTGAGCTCCGCCATCATCGAGTTCGAGATCCTGCGCGAACGCATCCGCATCATTCCCGAAGCACTGGCCGAAGCGGTCAAGCCGATCGAGAAGATCTCCGACATCCGCATCTTCGACACCGGCGGCATGCTCGGCCGCAACGGCGGCGGCGACGGTGCTGCGAACGGCATCGGCCTTGGCGACGGCCTGGCGGGCCAGCTCCTGTCCTATCAGGCCAACAAGCCGATCGTCGACCAACTGCTGAAGGAGGCAGGGTTCAACGGCGAAAACGCGATCTCGTCGCTTCTCGGCAACCTGCAGGCCCCGGCAGTACCGGCGGAGAAGACACCGAAGAAATGATGTGATCCGGCCTTCCCTGATCGATCTTACGGTCGGGGGACAAAGCCGAACGGCCCGATCCTTCGGCAAAATTGAAGGAAGGCGGCAATCGCCGCCTTCCTCCTCGACATCTGATGCTAGCGGCGCTTCTTGCGCCAGGGCGCATCCTTCTGCCAGTCGCCCGCCATGATGCATCCGTAAGGGATCACCTCGTCGACGATGTTGGCAAGGCCGTACTCGGCGATCTGCTCCCGAACGGCCGCCGCGTTCTTGTAGGCGCTCGGCAACTCGGAAACGTCGGGGTGGCCGGAAAAGAAGCGTGCGTCGAGGCCGACGGTCTCGCGCTCCATGACGGCAGCGATGTTGTTCGGGCTGAGCCCGCGACCGTCTGCACCGAAATCGTCGCCGAGCCGGCGCATATGTGCCGTACGCGAAAAATTCCGGCCGGCCCCGTGCGGCGAAAACCCGAGCCCGTGAGCCGCATTGGACCCACGCACGATCAGGATCGGCTCCGCCATGTTGAGCGGAATGATCGTCAGATCGGTCGCATCGCCAGCCCACCCGTCAAAGGCGGGTGTCGCCCCCTTGCCGTGATAGAACAGGCCGTCGGACTTTCTGAAAACGAAGTTATGCTCGTTCCAGAAGCGATCGCCGACACGCGTAGCCAAGCTTTCCGCCGTCATGTCATGGATCGCGTAGTGGTTCTCCTTCGTCCACTGACGGATCGTCTGCAATGCCGACCAGTACATTTCCCCCTCGTCGCTGTCGGCCGGAATCCACGCATTGTCCCGGAGCGTTTCGGGCGACAGCTCCTCGCGGAACCGGTTGGCGATCTTCATGCCGCGATCGTAAAGCCGCGCACCGGGCGCACGCGATCCGTGATGCGTGACGAGCGCCGTCTCGCCGGTCGACTTCATCTGTCCGACATAGGCAAAGTGGTTGCCGTCACCCTGGGTGGCGAAGTGGTCGATGCCGATGCTGATGAAATCCTTCAACAACGGGTTTTCCTCAAACGCCGACAGGGTCGCTTCCGAAGGCTTGAGCTGGGAGCCGCGCGGACGACCACCCGGACCGAAATGCGTCACGGCATGCACGGCATCGAGCAACGCCTTCGGGGCCACGCCCGGAAAGATGGAGATCGCCATCGAGCAGCAGATATCGGCCGAATGCATGCCCGGATGGATCGCTTCGGACGCGACCACGCCGCCAACCGGGATCGTTCCGACGGGTCCGGACGGGCAGGCGTCAGGCATGATCGCCGCCGACCGTACGACTGGCGTGCGGGCGAGCTCGCGCATGGTCGCGCGCACCTTTTCGATATTCTCCTGTTCGTGGGCGTTCTCGGCGCGGATGTTCATGTGGATCGGCACGTCGTTGGCGGCCTTCAGCGGCAGGGTCGGCCCCGGCTGATAGCCGCGAGCGATTTCCAGCGCATCGGTCATGGAGCTGCCGGCGCCGAGCGCCCTGTTGGCGGCGTCCAGCGCATCGCGAAACCACTTGCCCTGGCTCATGCCGGCATCGATCAAATCCTGTCCGCTCATTATCTCGGTCATCTTCTTTTCTGCGTTCGCAGCCCTTCTGTGCTCTGTGTTCATCTAGTCCCCAAGCGACAAGCGTAGGCCGGAGACATTGCCGCACGCATTCCACGGTCGTGGCGCGATGCGACTCAATGGTGTCTCCAGCGGCATTCGCCGTGGGCCGTCTCCCGGCGACGAGTTTTGGCAGGACGGTTTGCTGAGCTACGCTCCGCCTTTCGGGGAAGCGGGATGACTTGAACATCCGACCTGCCCGCCGAAACCGGCGAGCCGCTCTACCTGTAGTCCTGCCGGCATTCGCCGGGCATTTCACGCCCGCCAGGCGGGTGTCATTGAAAGCCATGCAGCGGCGACGAGGGTGGACGAAACCGGATGGCCCCGCTCGTGCCAGAGAGCGTATGCCGAGGAGGAGTCGAACCTGCCAGGCCATCCAGTTGTGGTGGCGATGTAGTTCCGTCCGGCATTCGCCGCTGCGTTCGGCTATGGCGACAAGTGATTGAGAAACGCCCCGCTACCGAAGGGATGCGTGATCCCTTGCAGGATTCGAACCTGCCGCGGCCATGTAGTTCCTCTTGCATTCGCCATATCTCTGGTCCGTGACGACGAGGTGTGGTGAAACGTCCTGCTCTATCCGCTGAGCTACGGATCCACAAAGTGGGGGATCCGACGGGATTTGAACCCGCGACCTGGAGATTAACGATCTGTAGTTTCAACCGGCATTCGTCACGGTCCCCCGCGCCGTTCACGGCGGCGCGAGGGTATTGCCTTGTTTTTAAAGTTCGGTCGCCTCGATGGTTTTCACCCAGCCGTCCGCTCCGTTGGTGCCGGCGGCAAAGGACGCGATGACCCCATAGACGGCATCCGAGAAGCCGCCGATGTTGAGAACGTCGTCCCGCGTCGGCGCCTGCGTCGTCGCATAGGGCTGGATGTCGAGGCAGACCAGCTTTGCAGCCGGGTTGACCCGCTTGATCCTTGCCCATTCCGCCATGACGGCCGTTGCCTGACCGCCCCGGGTCGCATCCACCCAGGATTCGTTGTCCGAGATGAAAACGGCGAGATCGACCTTGACCTTCTCATTTGCGAGCGCCCTCAACGGTGCGGAGCAGTTCGTTCCGCCACCGCCGACGGCAACCAGTTTCTCGGCATTGGTCATGACCGTGTCTCGCCGGTTGAGGCTGACGTTCACCACGTTGTTCCCGAACGGCAACACGCGTGCTTGCGGGTTGCGCTGCAGGAATGCGGCCGTCATCAGCGCGGCAACGTCGATGCAACGAACCGCGGATGTGGCGCCCTGGCGGTAGCCGGTCACGGACGAACCCATCGAGCCGGAAACATCCGGGCACAACACCACATGGCCGGCGAGCGACGGCACATTGCCGATGGCGATGTCCATCGCATCCTGCAATGCGTCTCGCACGACTTCCGGCACCTGACCGTCGACCATCTTCCACGCCATCATCAACTGATAGGGGAAGACCTTCGACCTATGGATCTCGTCCGGATCCGCCAGGCGCCGAGCGATCGCCTCGGCGACCCCTTCCACCTCGAACACGCCGTTGCGCGCGAAGGTGTTGAGGTTCTGCCGCAGCATCTGCCAGCCGCCCTTGGCTGCGATCTCGACCCAATGCTCCCGCGTCAGGGCAAGAGACGTCAGCAACTGGAACGGAACGTCCGGCAGCGGCTGGGTCTGGTCGCGCCTGAAGGCCTGCAGAGCTTTCACCACGTCCGGCAGCGCCACGTAATCGTACGGCTTGCCGAGCGCCCAGGCATAGAACGCCTGTCGCTCCGGCGTGGCCGGCCGCGGGTGAACCATACGGATCACATCGGCCAAGGATGGATCGTTGCCCACCATTGCCCCGAGGACCTGCATCGTGCTGGCGTGCTCCAGCCAGGCCTGCACCGCCTTCTTCGGCCGAGTGCCGAGCGACTTGCGCCCTGCCGCGCCCGAACGCATCACCTGTACGAAGCCGCGCAGCATCTTGCCGCTCTTGACCACACGCGGGAATGCGCGGGCAAAGACGTCGCTTTGCAGGCTCGAAAGCAGGGCCAGCAGCATCACCGGCATATCCTTCATGTGACCACGCTCGGCGGCATAGACTGCCACCTTGGCCACGAAATCCGGCTCGACCTCGACTGCCAGCGCCCTGACCGCCTCGAGCTGTTCTGCGCCGTCGGCGTAAAACGTGCCGTTGAAGGTTCCCGTCACCGCATACTGCGCCAGCGCTTCGCGCGGGGTCAGCCTATAGGCCGGCGCGGCTGCGTGGTTTTTCGTGTCCGTGCCCGGAAGCAATTTTCCGAGATAGGTCTTGAAGATCGCCTTGTTGACCATGACGGCACCTCTTGGTTGTTTCATGCCAGATACAATTCAAGAGGCGTGCCAGTTTCGAAAACTCCGCAGAAAAATTGGCAAATACTCACTCATGATGTTGTTTTAAAACAATAAAATTTTCGCCGGCGAATTTCGACGAAAATTTGCGAAACGGCGCAACGCAAGATATATTATCCAAAAATATACGTTCTTATAAACTTGGATAAACATGAAACGTCGTGTCGTCATCAGCATCCTGGGAACCACGCTCGACATGGGCAAATGGGAGGACCGCTGGAACCGGTGGCGGCCGAATGTCGGGCTATGCCAACAGCCCGGGCTTTTCGTCGACCGACTGGAACTGATCCACGACAATCACGCCTCGCCGCTGGCCCGGCGGATCATCGGCGACATCGAAACCGTATCGCCGGCCACGCAAGTGCGCAGCAACACCATCAATTTCCGAGATCCCTGGGATTTCTCGGAGGTCTATACCAGCCTCAGGGACTTTGCCCGCAGCTATGCCTTCGACCCGGATGCCGAAGACTATCTCATCAACATCACCACCGGCACGCACGTGGCGCAGATCTGCTGGTTCCTGCTGACCGAGGCCCGCATCATTCCCGCCCGACTGCTTCAACTGTCGCCACCGCGCGACCGCGAGCCGGGCCAGGATTTCGCCGGCACGCACCGGATCATCGACCTGGACCTGTCGCGCTACGACGAGATCGCCAAACGCTTTGCCTCGGAACGTGAGGACGCCGCCTCTTTCCTGAAATCGGGCATCTCGACCCGCAATGTCGCCTTCAACCGGATGATCGACGAAATCGAACGCGTGGCGATCCGCTCGACCGCGCCCGTCTTGCTGACCGGACCGACCGGCGCCGGAAAATCGCAGCTCGCGCGCCGTATCTATGAACTCAAGAAATCGCAGCGGAAGGCCAGCGGCGCCTTCGTCGAAGTCAATTGTGCAACACTCAGGGGCGACCAGGCGATGTCGACCCTATTCGGGCACGTGAAAGGCGCCTTCACGGGGGCAGCCACCGAACGGGCCGGCCTGCTCAAATCGGCGGACCAGGGCGTGCTCTTCCTCGACGAGATCGGCGAACTCGGCCTCGACGAACAGGCAATGTGCCTGCGGGCGATCGAGGAGAAACGCTTTCTGCCGGTCGGCGCGGACCGCGAAGTTTCCGCGGACTTCCAGCTTCTCGCCGGCACCAACCGCGACCTCGGCGCGGAGGTCGCCAAGGGGAGATTCCGCGAAGACCTCTATGCGCGCCTCAATCTCTGGACATTTCGACTGCCGGCCCTGCGCGAACGCCGGGAGGACATAGAGCCCAATCTGGAGTTCGAACTGAAACGCTTTCTCGAACGCGAGGGCGAGAACATCACCTTCAACAAGGAAGCCCGCGAACGCTATCTGGCCTTTGCAACCGGGCCTCAGGGCGTCTGGAGTGCCAATTTCCGCGACCTCTCGGCCTCCGTCACCCGGATGGCGACGCTGGCGCCACACGGACGCATCACGACTGATGTCGTCGATGACGAAGTCCAACGCCTGAACGCGTTCTGGCACACGTCGTCGGTCAAGGACGCAGACGATGCGACCCTTCAGGACCTGCTCGGCACGGAAGCCGCCGCCCGCCTCGACCGCTTCGACGCCGTCCAACTCTCGGCCGTGATCCGCGCCTGCCGCGAACACCCGACGCTCAGCGCCGCCGGCCGCGCCCTGTTCGCTCAGTCACGGCTGGAAAAGAAAAGCAGCAACGACGCCGACCGCCTGAGCAAATACCTGGCGCGCTTCGACATCAGGTTCGACGATATAAGAAGGCGGAACTAGGTGGTTGCGGAGGAAACGTCACGGCGCCCGCAGGCAAGCGCGCGACAGACCAGTGAGAACGACATATTCAAGAACAAAGGAGATCGCCGCAGAGGCATAAAAAAACTCCGAAACCGGAGTTCAGCATGGCGGAGAGGGTGGGATTCGAACCCACGGTGCGGTTGCCCGCACGCCGCATTTCGAGTGCGGTGCTTTCGACCACTCAGCCACCTCTCCGCTTTGCTGGTCGGCGCTTGTTCGGCGCGGTCGGGTTCATAGCGGCAGATTCGGGTGCTGGCAAGGGCCTTGTTTGAAGAATATGTAACGGCCCCGTTGCTTTCGCCTTGACACACCTGTGCAAATCCTTGTAATCCGCGCAATGAAGTGGTGTGGCCTAGCTCACCGCATCGGGTGTGATTTGCGCCCATTCACCGGTGGATATCCGAAAAGGAGATCCACTCAACTGTCGACTGAGAAAAAGACGGCCTTGTCTTCGGGCAGAGAGCCGGATCGAACATGAAAGGATAAAAAATGTTCGCAGTCATCAAGACCGGCGGTAAGCAGTACCGCGTGGCCGCCAACGACGTCCTCACCATCGAAAAGCTGGAAGGCGTTGCAGGCGACAAGATCGAATTCACCGAGATCCTGATGGTCGGCGTCGGCGCCGATGCAACCATCGGTGCTCCGTTCGTTGAAGGCGCCGTAGTCAGCGCTGAAGTTGTTGAGCAGGGTCGCGCCAAGAAGGTCATCGCCTTCAAGAAGCGTCGCCGCCAGAACTCCAAGCGCTCGCGCGGTCACCGCCAGCACCAGACGACCGTCCGCATCCTGGACATCGCTGCTGCCGGTGGCAAGGCAAAGAAGGCTTCGAAGAAGTCTGAAGCTGCCGCCGAAGCCGCTGCAAACTGAGTTCCTGGATCTAAGGTTTAAAGGAGAACACCAATGGCACACAAAAAAGCTGGCGGTTCGTCGCGTAACGGTCGCGATTCTGAGTCCAAGCGCCTTGGCGTGAAGAAGTTCGGCGGCGAGCAGGTCATCGCCGGCAACATTATTCTGCGTCAGCGCGGTACCAAGTGGCATCCGGGCGCCAATGTCGGCCTCGGTAAGGACCACACGATTTTTGCACTTACGGCCGGCAACGTGAACTTCCGTACGAAGGCCAATGGCCGCGTGTACGTGTCTGTAATGCCGAAAGCCGAAGCAGCGGAATAAGCCGGTAGCGCTCTAAAACAGCCGGCGTCTCATCGACCCGGCTGACGCACCTGATGGTTCCAAGCCAGACTTCAAAGGGGAGATGGGGCAATACCCAACTCCCCTTTTTCGTTTCTGGAGGAAACCATGCAAACCGAGTTGTTGAGGGAAGACCAATCCCGGTCTCCCGAGCAGAGGCTGCGGCCCCAACGGTCAAGGACCGATTGCCCGATATTGTTGTCACCCCGGCTCGTTCTGCGCGCGCCCCATGAAGACGATATCGACGCCCTTGCCCATCTTGCCAACAATGCCAATGTCGCGACCATGGTCTCGCGCATGCCGCACCCGTATACGACGGCCGACGCCGCCGACTTCGTGCGACGCGCGAAAGCCGGCACGATTGGCAAGTGCGTCTACGCGATTACCAAAGCGGACAATGGCGCATTTCTCGGTTGCTGCGGTATCGAGCCGCATCCCGACGGCAAGACGGCGGAACTCGGCTACTGGCTGGGCGAGCCTTACTGGAACCAGGGTTATGCCACCGAGGCGGCCCAGGTCCTGACCGACATGGCCTTCCGCACCCGTGATATCGACCAGATCGATGCGCGCTGCCGCGTCATGAACCTCGCGTCGCGCCGGGTCATCCAGAAGTGCGGCTTCCAGTTCCAGGGAAGCGGCATGGTCGGCAGCCTGGCGCTCGGCGGCTCGATATCAGTCGAATGGTACCGGCTCGACCGCAAGACCTGGGTCTCCTTGAGAAGCTGGGGAGGCATGCGATGAACGCGCTCGCCTCCGAACGCCAGCGGGTCGTTGCCCGCCCCGGTCCCGGCCCCTGCCCGGTCATCGAGACCAAGCGCCTGGTCCTGCGCCCGCACCGACGGAACGACGCCGAGGCGATCGCCCAGTCGCTCGGCGATTTCCAGGTGGCGCGCATGCTGGCGCGCGTGCCGGCACCCTACGATCAGCAGGACGCGCTCGACTGGTTGACGGCGCAGACCTCGGGGCTGACGCCGGACTGGACCTTCGCCGTCACCACCGGTGACGACGTGCATATCGGCTGCGTCGGCATCGAACTCCGCCACGGCCAATGGCATGTCGGCTACTGGCTGAACCGCTTCTACTGGGGCAAGGGCTTTGCCTCGGAGGCAGCCTATGCGGCGGTCGAGCGCTTCTTCCGCCGCATGCCCGAAACGACCCTGTATTCCGGCGTCTTTGCCGACAATCCAGGATCGCTGAAGGTGCAGGAGAAGATCGGCTTCCAGATCACCGGCTGCACCCAGGTCTATGCACTCGCCCGCAACGCCATGGTTGCGCATATCGAGACGCGGCTGACCGCTGCCGATCTGCACCGACCGCACTAAAGGACACCCCCGCGAAGCGCAGCTTCGCGGGGGTGTTTTCGTCATGCAAGCGTGAAGCCGATGGGCAGATGATCGGAACCTTTGGCGTCGTAGTTTGTCCAGGCATCCGTCAGGCGCGATGCGAGGCCGGCGCTCAGGAAACAATAGTCGAGATGCATGCGTTTTTCGGGGTTTTCGGGATGGACCCAGCTATAGCTTTCCAGTGTCAGCCGTCCGAGATGGGCAAGCGCGTCGACCGGATTTTCGAGCCGCAGCGAGCGGCCATAATAGGCGTCGCGCGAGCCAACCATGGCGCAGTATTCGGGGGTCTCGGGCTCCATGTTGAAATCGCCCATGACGACGAAGTCTTCCGGATACGGCGGCTCGGCAAGACCAAAGTCAGCGGCGCCGGTGATCGCGCCGCCTTCGAGCGGATAGCCGAGCAGCCGGTCCTTCAGATAGCGGATCTGGGCGATGCGCTCGGCCGGCAGCACGTGATCGAGATGCACGGAATAGACCCGCAGCGGACCGGCAGGCGTCACGATCAGCGCTTCGGTCGCCCCGCGCTGCAGGTTCATTGGGCTGATCGTGCGGGTGCGCGGCAAGGGGATGAGCCTCGTCGCAAGGATTGGCCAGCGCGACAGGATCATGTTGCCGAACTGGAAACGGCGGCTGACGGCGCGTCCATCCTCGATCGCCGAACCGACGTCGATGTCGCAGGGGGCATGGAAGGCGGAGAAATGGCCGGGAAACAGCTTTTCGAAGCGGGTGACGAGATCGACATGGCCGTTGCGGTGAAAGCCGCGTGTCACTTCCTGCAGCGCAATGATATCGGCATCGCCGATCTCGGCGGCAATGCGCTCGGGGTCGAACCGGCCGTCGAGACCGATGCCGTATTGGATGTTGTAGCTTACGAACCGCACGATATTCTTTGACCTCCGAATAAACCGCCTATATCGATGGCGGCAAATTACAGCGCCGCGCGCCCTTTTGGACACGCAAAGGTCGCCGTAGCACTTTCTAAGACCGCGCACTTACACCGAACAGATGGCAGCCCAATGAAATTTCTCGACGAAACGAAAGTCTATATCCGCTCCGGCGACGGCGGCGCAGGCGCCGTCTCGTTCCGGCGCGAGAAGTTCATCGAGTTCGGCGGACCGGACGGCGGCGACGGCGGCCGTGGCGGCGATGTCTGGGTGGAGGCTGTCAACGGTCTCAACACCCTCATCGACTTCCGCTACCAGCAGCACTTCAAGGCCAAGACCGGCCAGCACGGCATGGGCCGCAACCGCACCGGCGCCGGCGGCGACGACGTGACGCTGAAGGTACCGGTCGGCACCCAGATCTTCGAAGAAGACAACGAGACCCTGATCGTCGACATGGTCGCTGAAGGCCAGCGCTACCGGTTGGCCGCCGGCGGCAACGGCGGCTTCGGCAACGCTCATTTCAGGTCTTCGACCAACCAGGCGCCGAACTGGGCCAACCCCGGCCTCGAAGGTGACGAGAAGACGCTGTGGCTGCGGCTGAAGCTGATCGCCGATGCCGGTCTCGTCGGGCTGCCGAACGCCGGCAAGTCGACCTTCCTTGCCGCCTGCACCCGCGCGCGGCCGAAGATCGCCAACTATCCGTTCACGACGCTGCATCCCAATCTCGGCGTCGCCACCATCGACGGCAACGAGTTCATCATCGCCGACATTCCGGGCCTCATCGAAGGCGCGCATGAGGGTGTGGGCATCGGCGACCGTTTCCTCGGTCATGTCGAGCGCACCCGCGTGCTGCTCCATCTCGTCTCCGCCCAGGAAGAAGATGTCGCCAAGGCCTATAAGACCGTCAGGCACGAGCTCGAAGCCTATGGCGGCGGCCTCGAAGACAAGCCGCAGATCGTGGCGCTGTCGCAGATCGACGTGCTCGACGAGGACGAACTGAAGGTGAAGGCCAAGGCGCTGGCGAAGGCCTGTGGAGAGCAGCCCCTGCTGCTGTCCGCCGCGGTCGGCAAGGGCATGACCGAAGCGCTGCGGGCATTGCGCAGCGTCATCGTCGCCGCCAAGGCCGGTGAAGGCTTCGGCGAGGAGAACCTCTGAGATGACCAAGACCCGCAAGCCGCTTTTGAAGTATCGCCGGGTCGTCATCAAGATCGGGTCGGCATTGCTGGTCGACCGCGCCACCGGGCTGAAGAAAGCCTGGCTCGACGCCATGTGCGCCGACATCGCCGGCCTCAAGGCCAAGGGCGTCGAAGTGCTGGTCGTCTCCTCGGGCGCAATCGCGCTCGGCCGCACCGTGCTCAATGTCCCCTCGGGCGCGCTGAAGCTGGAGGAGAGCCAGGCCGCCGCCGCCGTCGGCCAGATCGCGCTGGCGCGTGCCTGGTCGGAGAGCCTTTCGACCGACGCCATCGTCGCTGGCCAGGTGCTTTTGACGCTGGGTGACACGGAAGAACGCCGCCGGTATTTGAACGCCCGCGCCACCATCAACCAGTTACTGAAGCTCGGCGCCGTGCCGATCATCAACGAGAACGATACGGTCGCCACCACGGAAATCCGCTATGGCGACAACGATCGCCTCGCCGCCCGCGTCGCCACCATGGTCGGCGCCGATTTGCTGGTGCTGCTCTCCGATATCGATGGGCTCTACACGGCCCCGCCGCATCTCGACCCCAACGCCCGTTTCCTCGAAACGATCGCCGAGATCACGCCCGAAATCGAGGCGATGGCCGGCGGTGCGGCATCCGAGCTTTCGCGTGGCGGCATGCGCACCAAGATCGACGCCGGCAAGATCGCCACGACCGCCGGCTGCGCCATGATCATCGCGTCGGGCAAGCCCGATCATCCGCTGGCGGCGATCGAAGACGGTGCCCGCTCGTCCTGGTTCGCCCCATCAGGGTCGCCGGTGACCGCGCGCAAGACCTGGATTGCCGGGCAATTGCTGCCGGCCGGAACGCTCCGCGTCGATGCCGGCGCCGAAGAGGCGCTGCGCTCGGGCAAGAGCCTGCTACCGGCCGGTGTTCGTGACGTGACGGGTAGCTTCAGCCGCGGCGACACGATCGCCATTCTCGGCACCTCCGGCCGCGAGATCGCCCGTGGTCTTGCCGGCTACGATGCCGACGAGGCCCGCCAGATCGCCGGCAAGAAATCGGCCGAGATCGCCGCGATCCTTGGCTATGCCGGCCGCGCCGCCATGGTGCACCGCGACGATATGGTGATGACCGGAAAACGCGCTGAGGCCGAGGGCAGCCGGAAGGATGAAGTCCATGCTTGACGAGGTGAAGAACAGGCAAGACGTCGAAAGCGTCATGCTGGAGATCGGCCGCAACGCCAAGGCCGCCAGCCGACCGCTCGCCATCGCCAGCGCCGAACGCAAGCACGCCGCCCTGATCGCCATGGCCGACGCGGTCGTCGCCCGCACGCACGATATCCTGGCCGCCAATGCGATCGACCTTGAAAACGCCCGCGAAAGCGGCGTCGCCGCCTCTTTCATCGACCGCCTGACACTGAGCGAAAGCCGCATCCGCGACATGGCGAACGGCATTCGTGCAATTGCCGAATTCAAGGATCCGGTCGGCGACGTCATTGCCGAATGGGATCGCCCGAACGGATTGCATATCGAGCGCGTGCGCACGCCGCTCGGCGTCATCGGCGTCATCTATGAAAGCCGGCCCAATGTGACGGCTGACGCCGGCGCGCTCTGCCTCAAGGCCGGCAATGCCGTGATCTTGCGCGGCGGCTCCGACAGCTTTCATTCCTCGGGCGCGATCCACGCCTGCCTGGTCGAGGGGCTGAAGGCTGCCGGTCTGCCCGAACATGCGATCCAGATGGTGCCGGTCGCCGACCGCGCCGCCGTCGGAGCCATGCTTTCGGGTCTTGGCGGCACGATCGACGTCATCGTTCCCCGCGGCGGCAAGAGCCTGGTGGCTCGCGTCCAGAACGAAGCGCGCGTGCCGGTCTTTGCCCATCTCGAAGGGCTCTGCCACATCTATGTCGACGCCTCGGCCGATCTCGCCATGGCGGAAAAAATCGTCGTCAACGCCAAGATGCGCCGCACCGGCATCTGCGGTGCTGCCGAAACGCTGCTGATCGACCGCAACGACGCCGAGCGGCTGGTCAAGCCGTTGCTGAACGCGCTGCTGGCAGCGGGCTGCGAAGTGCGCGTCTCCGACGAACTCGCAGGCATCGTCGACGGGTTGAAGGCGGCCAAGGACGAGGACTGGGCGACGGAATATCTCGACGCCATCATCTCGGTGAAGCTGGTGGACGGCATTTCGGGTGCCATCGAGCACATCTCCACCTGGTCGTCGGCGCATACGGAAGCGGTGATTGCCGAAGACCCGGAGGTCGTCGAGCGCTTCTTCTCGGAAATCGATTCCGCGATCCTCTTGCACAACGCCTCGACCCAGTTTGCCGATGGCGGCGAATTCGGCATGGGCGGCGAGATCGGCATCGCCACAGGCAAGATGCATGCGCGCGGCCCGGTCGGCGTCGAACAGTTGACCTCCTTCAAGTATCGGGTGCGTGGTGCTGGACAGGTCAGGCCCTGAGGTGACGGCGGGCAAGGTCAACGCCCGCTACCTGCGCATGCCCCATGTCGAAGCCGGCATGGTGGTCGGCCTTTTCGGCGGATCCTTCAATCCGCCGCACGAAGGCCATGTGCTTGTTGCCGACACCGCGATCCAGCGGCTCGGGCTCGACCAGCTCTGGTGGATGGTCACACCCGGCAATCCGCTGAAAGACCACAACAATCTCGCGCCGCTTTCCGACCGCATCGCCATGAGCGAGGAGATCGCGCGTAACCCGCGCATCAAGGTGACCGCTTTCGAAAAGGCGCTTGGGCAGAGCTATACCGCCCGCACGCTCGAGATCGTCCAGG